>NZ_JACSJM010000010.1:0-18149 GCF_018617125.1 Exiguobacterium sp. s181 | reverse complement strand
ACGAAGCTTGCGCTTCATTCAAAAATGGTAAAACTTATTTTTGCCTCATCGTTCAGTTTTCAAAGTTCGTCTGCCGCTCTTGGCGACTTAAATATCTTACCAAGTGGAGAAGAAAAGGTCAACCACTTTTTAAAAATATTTTTCGTTTACTCTGTCGCTTATCTCGGCGACGTCTATTAATATATCAGTAAAATAATAACCACGCAACCCTTTTTGTTAAAAAGATTAAAGAAATATATAAAAACTTCATTCGTTCAACCGAAACGATTTTTTCTTTCATTATATAGGACTAAAAATAAAGAAGGCGCGCCATTGGCGTCGCCTTAAGAACGAAGAGACGATAACGAAACATTTCGCTTCTTTGCTTCTTTCAAATAGAAGAAGTAGAGAGCTTCCGCTTGCTTCACTTGAGCAGCTAGCTCTCCCGTGTCCTCTATGCTGACTTCAAGCATCCGACGTTTCGATTCAAACTTAGCCTTAGCTTCTAGCAGCTCAGTCAGTAGTCGTTGATCATAATCATCTCTTAACGACTTACGAAACCATTTCATAGCTCTCTTCTACCTTCCATCGCCCGAGATAGTGTCACTTCATCCGCATACTCCAAGTCTCCACCGACTGGTAGACCATGGGCGAGACGCGTCACGCGAATGCCTGTCGGTTTGAGTAGTCTCGATAAATACATCGAAGTCGCTTCCCCTTCAATGTTCGGGTTGGTCGCTAAAATCACTTCTTGAATCGACTCGTTCTCTTGTAAACGTGTCAGCAAACTTGAAACATTAATATCCTCTGGACCAATCCCTTCCATTGGACTAATGGCTCCATGAAGAACATGATACTTCCCTCTGTACTCCCGCATCTTCTCCATAGCAATCACGTCTCTTGAGTCTTGAACCACACAAACTACCGTTTCATCCCGATGTGAGTCTTTGCAGATTGCACACGGGTCAATATCCGTGATGTGACCACATACGGTACAATACTTTATGTCACGTTTCGCACTCACAAGAGATTTCGCGAACGTCAACACATCATCTTCTTCCATATCTAATACATGGAATGCTAAACGTACCGCAGTTTTCGGTCCAATCCCAGGTAACTTCGTAAAACTCTCAATCAATCGTCCAATGGCTTCAGGGTATTGCAACTCGCATCGATCCTTTCTTCACTTAAAAGCCTGGGAGGTTCATCCCTTGTGTGAAACGTCCCATCTTATCATTCACAAGCTGATCCGCTTGTTTCATTGCATCATTGATTGCTGCTAAGACGAGATCTTGTAACATATCCACATCGTCCGGATCGACAACGTCTTCCGCAATAATGACATCTAAGACTTCTTTATGACCGCTGACGACAACTTTCACCATGCCGCCTCCCGCAGTTCCTTCAACCGATAACTCTTTTAATTCCTCTTGAGCTTTCGCCATATCTTTTTGCATCTTTTGCATCTGTTTCATCATGTTGTTCATGTTTCCCATTCCACGCATTCAGAGCGCCTCCCTTATGTTTCCTCGATTTCAACGACATCGCCAAAACGTTCCATCGCCTGTGCGACTAGCGGATCCTCGGTTTCCGGCTCTTCGACTTGTTCCGTCCGCTCTGCTTGTTTTTGAAGGATGAACTCATTTTTTAGTTCATTCCAATCCGTCTCAAGCACCGCCATGATTTCGCGACGAATTCCCGTCACTTCGAACAACGCCTGTTCAATCACATCGCGCGTACGACCATTTGAACTCACTTGCTCATAGTGCCATGTCATTCCATCTTTAAATTGTACCAGTAAGGTGTCACTTGCACAAAGGACAGCTTCACTTTCATAGAAGAGAGCGAAAATCGGACCATCTTGTATCCGAATATTCGTCATGATATCTCCCCAGCTGTCGCGAATCGCATTCAAGTGCTGTCGTTCGGCCCGCTGTAAGAGTTGGCGAATCCGTTCTTTCGGCACCCGAATCTGTGTCCGTTTCGGAGCAGGTTTCGGCTTTTCTGCTTCTCCACTCGTCACGGCAACACCATTCTTCTTCACTTCATTTAATTCACGGCTCAGTTCACGCACTTGATCTTGTAGTTGTGTCATTTGCTCACTGATCGTCCGGCCTTGTTCCGCGATCCGGATGAATGTTAACTCTACCAACACTTTCGGATGGTTAGATAACCTCATCTGCTGTTGGCAATCATTGAGCTCTTCAATCACTTGGAACAATTCATCCGTTGAAGTCGCTTCGACGAACTGACGAAACTCGTCAGTCGGACGAGCACGTTCCAATAAGTCAGCTGCTTGTGGAGATGCTTTCAAGAGTAACGCATCCCGATGAACGAACACTAAATCTTCGATGAAACGTTTCAAGTCCTTCCCTTCACGTAACATCAATTCAAGCGTACTCAAAATGGCATTTAACTCTTTTCGCTGGAGACCATACGCCATGTCGAGCAACGTTTCATCCGTCACGGCACCCGTGACTTCTAACACCGCTTCTTCCGTCAACCGCCCATCACTGAATGCGAGCGCCTGATCAAGTAAGCTAAGGGCATCTCGCATCCCGCCATCGGCAGCACGTGCGATGAGTTTCAACGCTTCCGGATCGTAGTCATGGTCTTGGTCGTTCAAAATATAGGCCATCCGCGTTTGCAATTGACTCACTTCATGTCGTTTGACATCGAATCGCTGACAGCGGGAAATGATCGTGGCCGGAATTTTATGTGGTTCTGTTGTAGCCAAGATGAATATCGCATGTGCCGGTGGTTCCTCAAGCGTCTTTAACAACGCGTTGAATGCACCGGTCGATAACATATGCACTTCATCAATGATGTATACTTTGTAACGCCCTTGGGACGGCGGATATTTGACTTTGTCTCGAATCTCCCGAATTTCGTCAACTCCGTTGTTCGATGCGGCATCAATTTCAAACACGTCGGGACTTGTCCCTTCCGTGATGGCGATACACGTCGGACAGGTGTTACATGGTTCACGTGTCGGCGCGCTTTCACAGTTGATTGCCTTGGCAATGATTTTCGCCAAACTCGTCTTCCCTGTTCCACGCGGGCCAGAAAACAGGTACGCATGTGACATCCGCTCCTCTAACAGAGCGTTTTGAATCGTACGTGTGATATGGACTTGACCGACGACCTCTTGAAACGATTGAGGTCGATATACACGATATAACGCTTGATACGCCATGAGTTCGCCTCCTTCCTTACTGTTCTTCTCTATCTCATCATACAAAAAAATCTACAGCCCGGGGGCCATAGATTGAAGTTATAAAATAAATCTGCCGCGCACCGATTTCTGAAAGCACGTCAACATGCGTTACTCATGCAGTTTGCTCAGCCCAAGCACCCCTGCGGCACACGGTACGTCACCACTTAAGGCTGCTTCCTTCCGGACCTGACCTGGTTCATGGGTGACCGTTGCGCAGGACTCAGACGTCAACGCCACTTACATAAGGCAGACCACACCAGCGCACTCCCTCGAATCGGGATTCAGTCTCGCTACAGCGGATTGCGAGTGACAGGGCACCGCTACCTCCCCACCTAGCACGGCAAATGGGTAAATGAAATTAGGCACTACCTCGAGTGCTATTACATTATACTGTTTAATCGATTGGGTTGCAACCTCTCTGATTGAGTCGTTCTTGTTTCTTCCTTTCTCGAAGCGCTCGGAAGAAATCTGTTAGGAGCTGTCCACATTCTTCTGCTAAAACATTTTCTGTCACTTCGGCTTGGTGATTGAACCGCTCATCCTGCACCAAGTTCATCAACGTCCCACAACATCCACCTTTCGGGTCGTGGGCACCGAAAATGACACGTTTCACGCGAGACAACACGATTGCGCCCGCACACATCGGGCACGGTTCAAGGGTAACGTATAGTTCGCAGTCTTCTAATCGCCAATTCTCTAGTGTCTCATTGGCCGTTTCAATCGCAATCATCTCGGCATGTGCTGCCGCCAATCGATCCGTCTCACGACGATTGTGCCCGGTTGCGATCACCTGGTCTCCCTTCACGATCACACAACCAATCGGCACCTCGCCGATGGCTTCTGCTTTCTTTGCTTCTTCGATGGCCAATTGCATAAATCGTTCATCACGTTCCATCGATTCACCTCATTTCTTATTTAAAACTATGAAAAAAAATGAAAATCAAATCCCTCGCCATATCGCTCGTATTGTGTGCTAGAATGGAACTTGCACTTTGGATAATGGAGGATGACATCATATGTTTATAACGGTAGAAGGACCGATTGGTGTCGGGAAAACATCACTGGCCCATATCATCAGTCAGCATTTCTCGATGCAGATGCTGAATGAAATTGTAGAAGAGAACCCATTTCTCGGCAAGTTTTATGAAGATATCGAAGAATGGAGTTTCCAAACGGAAATGTTCTTCTTGTGCAATCGATTCAAGCAGTTGGATGATATTCACAAACACCACTTGAGTCAGCAACAATCCGTCGTTTCGGACTATCATATTTTCAAAAACTTGATTTTTGCTCACCGTTCGCTGAAACCGGCACACTTGAACAAGTACGAGCAGATTTATAAGATTTTGACACATGATATGCCGAAACCTGATGTCGTCATTTACTTACATGCCAGCATTGAGACATTAATGAAACGAGTCGCCTTGCGTGGACGTGAAGTGGAAGAGAATATGTCTCGTGATTACCTCGAACAACTTGCTCACGACTATGAGACGTTTGTTGAATCATATCGCGCGGCCCATCCAGAAGTGAAGATTCTCTCGTTCAGTGGGGATGAACTCGACTTTGTACACAATCCGGACGACTTGACTCATGTCCTAAAAACGATTGAGCGTGAATTAGAATTAACTAAAGGAGCCCAAATAAAATGAAGCTGATTGATAAATATAACATCCCGAACGATACGATCATTACAATCGGTGGAATGGTTGGGATCGGGAAATCAACGATCACCAATTCGTTAGCCGATGCATTGAATTTCCGAACGTCTCTCGAAAAAGTAGATACCAACCCTTACCTCGATAAATTCTATCATGATTTCGAACGTTGGAGCTTCCATCTTCAAATTTACTTCTTGGCAGAACGTTTTAAAGAACAGAAGAAAATCTTCCAATACGGTGGCGGCTTCATCCAAGATCGTTCAATCTATGAAGATACAGGCATCTTCGCCAAGATGCACTATGAAAAAGGGACGATGTCACCAACAGACTACGAAACGTATTCTAGTTTGTTCGAGGCAATGGTGTTGACACCATTCTTCCCGCACCCGGATCTATTAATCTATCTCGAAGGTTCGTTCGAACAAGTACTCGAACGCATTCAGATGCGCGGTCGCGAGATGGAGCAGCAAACACCAATCGCTTATTGGGAAGAAATGTACGCCCGCTACACAGAATGGATCAACAACTTCAACCTGTGTCCGGTATTGCGTCTCTCGATTGAAGAGTACGACCTCATCAACGACCCTGATTCAGTTGAACTCATTCTTGAGAAAATCGAAAAGCAACTCACGATTGCGCGCGAAGCAAAAGTGAGATAATCAATAGAAGGATTGCGCCAACGACAGCGTGATCCTTCTTTTTTGTGCATAAAAAAATCCACAGCGCTTATGTCTGTGGATACAAAAAATGCATCTGCCTCTGCAGATGCCCGATTGAAAGCGGAGTTGGTGGGATTCGAACCCACGCGAGCCTTGCGACTCCTAACGGATTTCGAGTCCGTCCCCTTCAGCCGGACTTGGGTACAACTCCAGGCCTAAAAAAGTGTAAAAAAAAGAAAGTGGAGGAGGTGGTGGGATTCGAACCCACGCAGGCTGTTACACCCCTGACGGTTTTCAAGACCGTTCCCTTAAACCACTTGGGTACACCTCCAGAAGATATAAAATTGTGTGAGCCTCCAAAAAAGAAATGGAGGAGGTGGTGGGATTCGAACCCACGCAGGCTGTTACACCCCTGACGGTTTTCAAGACCGTTCCCTTAAACCACTTGGGTACACCTCCAAAGCTCATATGCAATTCGTGAGCAACAGTGTCGCTCGACATGATTTATAGTACCAACTGAAGAGACAGATGTCAAACCCTTTTGTGAAAAAACATTAAAAAAATTAAGCAGCCTCAAAATCGAGGCTGCTCAAGCGTTTAATTCGGCATTTCAATCTTTTCTTTCCCACCCATGTAAGGACGAAGAACTTCTGGAATCACGACCGATCCATCCGCTTGTTGATAATTTTCAAGAATCGCTGCGACCGTCCGTCCGACCGCTAGACCTGAACCGTTCAACGTATGCACGAACTCAGGTTTCGCATTGGCGTCACGACGGAAACGAATTCCCGCACGACGCGCTTGGAAATCTTCAAAGTTTGAGCAAGACGAGATTTCACGATATACCCCTTGTGCCGGCATCCATACTTCAATATCGTATTTTTTCGCGGCAGTGAATCCGAGATCTGCCGTACACATGCTGAGCACTTGATACGGAAGACCGAGACGTTTCAATACTTCTTCGGCATGACCTGTCAACAACTCCAATTGCTCATAAGACTCTTCCGGTTTTACGAAGCGGACGAGCTCGACTTTATTGAATTGGTGTTGACGGATCAACCCACGCGTGTCACGTCCCGCTGACCCAGCTTCAGAACGGAAGTTTGCGCTATATGCTGTATACGCGATTGGAAGTTGTGTCTCCGGAAGAATTTCTTCACGGTGCATGTTCGTGACCGGTACTTCAGCCGTCGGAACGAGGAAGTAGTTCGTATCCGCTACTTTAAATGCATCCTCTTCAAACTTAGGAAGCTGACCCGTTCCTGTCATTGAATCACGATTGACCATGTAAGGAGGTAACACTTCAGCGTACCCATGCTCATCTGAATGAAGGTCCATCATAAAGTTGATCAGGGCACGTTCTAGGCGAGCGCCTAATCCTTTATAGAAGACGAAGCGGCTACCCGTTACTTTTCCAGCGCGCTCGACATCGACGATTTGAAGGTCTTCCATCACGTCCCAATGTTGCTTAGGCTCGAAATCAAACTCAGGCTTTGTCCCGATTTCGCGAATCGTCACGTTGTCGTCTTCCGTTTCGCCGATTGGTGTTGATTCGTGCGGGATATTTGGGATGCTGAGTAAAATCAAGTTGAGTTCTGCCTCAACTTCGCGTAAATCTTCGTCCAACAGTTTGATTTCATCGCCGAGGCGACGTGTCTCTAAAATCGGACCTTCGGCATCTTCTTTGTTCCGCTTCAATTCAGCGATCTGTTTTGTCGCTTCGTTGCGCTTCGCTTTCTTCACTTCGACTTCGTTGATCAAGTCGCGACGTTTCTCCTCTAGTTGTGGGAAGCGGTCAAGTGCACTCAAGTCTTCCCCCCGGTGAGCTAACTTTTCTTTAATCCCTTCAAAATCCTGTCGCAAACGTTTAATGTCTAACATTGCTATTCCTCCTTTTTCATATAAAAAAGGTGGTTCGTCCCTTTCCCGTAGGAAAGGGACGAACCACCTTGGATCCGCGTTGCCACCCTCGTTGCCCAAATGTTTGAGCCACTCGATGCACGTAACGTGTGCGAACGTGACTTGTTTCCAAGTCAATGCTCCGAGGCCGATTCGGTCACGTCATCTCACTAGTTTGCACCAACCACTAGCTCTCTGTCAGTAGACGTACGTAACGTACTTATTCTCATCATCGCATCTGTCATTGAATTAATCTTACTTTACAACATCTCAACTTGTTCGACAAGACTGATTTTTCCAAGTGCGAGTCGGATTTGATCGAGGAAATCCAAAAAAGCTCGCGTTATTCTCGTCAAGAACGAGGCGGTATCGACCGACTCCGCTGTAACAAGTGCCATCTTAGGAGGAGCCTCTCCCTCTAAATAGCGTACGTTCTCCGAAGAATCGATGGTGACCATGCCTGCCTGTGTGTCAGCCTTAATCGGAGCCTCTAAATCAAGCAGATCATATTCGGGCTCCGGTACGGGTCTTCCTTTTTCGACTAATACTTCAAAGTCGTTCGTCGTTCGGACCGCGACTTGCTCTTCCTCGCCTTGAGAGACCGTTGCCATCTTGGAGATTGTCTCCCCCATCCGCAAGATTGGGGTCATCACGAAATCCGCATAAGCATAATCATGTAGCGCTTTCGTTGCTGCATAACGTCCCTCGTCCGATGTTGCACCGAGGACGACCGACAAAACGGTACGCCCATCCCGTGTGGATACGCCGATGAAACAATATCCCGCCTCATTCGTCGTGCCTGTCTTGAAGCCGAGCATTCCCGGATAAGCGAGGTCACGATTAGCGAGCATGCGATTCGTCGCATCAAATCGAACACCGTCGACGTCCACGTATGCCCGCTTCGTCACATCAAGTACTTCCGGATACGTCGTCAAATACGCAATCGCGAGCTTCATCAAATCCTTGGCAGACGTCAAATTGTCTCCTGGTAGACCTGCAGATTCGGAATCGAGTCCTGAGGCGTTTGCGAACGTCGTTTGGGTCATCCCGAGTTCATCGGCCCGACGATTCATCTCTTTGACGAATGCCTCTTCCGAACCGGATACGGCCTCCCCGAGCGTTACGGCCGCTTCATTCGCTGAACGAATCAACGCGGCATCGTATAACTCTTTGACGGTATATGGTTTATTTAACAGCGGGATTCGTGCCAACCCTGGCTTTCTCGTCAACGCCAAAGCAGCATCGCTCGGTGTGATTTCTTGTGTCCAACTGAGTTTTCCTGCTTCAATCGCCTCACGCGTCAAAAATGCTGTCATCAGCTTCGTGATCGAAGCCGGCTGAAGCATTGAATCTTCTTGTTTGGCAAATAGAACTTGTCCTGTCGTCACGTCTACAAGCATCGCGCTTGCTGCATCCACTTTCGGAGCGGCCGCAGAGGCAGCCGATGGCAAGATGGTCTGCATGACGAATACGACTGTGAGCAATATGATGAAATAACGAGCCTTCACATCGTTTCCCCTTTCTGTACGCTTCTTTGTTCAGTGTAACAAAAAATAAGTTTGAAGGACCCCCTTTTTGCGAGGTCCTTCAAACTTATACATGTTGACTCTGATTCGCTTTGACCATCTCGATAAAATAGCGATGTAACGAGAGGTCATCCGTCAATTCGGGGTGGAACGAGCAAGCAAAATACTGATTGTAACGGACCGCCACAATCGCTTCCTCGACTTCAGCAAGCACATCTACTTCTGGTTCAACGCGCGCCACTTGTGGGGCACGAATGAAGACCGCTTCGACTGGCTCATCGATTCCTTTCACTGGAAGGTCGACTTCAAAACTGTCGACCTGACGTCCGAACGCATTGCGTTTCACTGTCATCGGGATTTTCATCAAGTGGGCGTCATACCCTTCGACTTCGTTCGCGAGAAGAATCATGCCGGCACATGTGCCGAACATCGGTAACGTTTCCATCTCTCGAAGTGGTTCGAGCAGACCGTAACGGTCGAGTAATCGCCGCATCGCCGTACTCTCTCCCCCTGGTAACACGAGTCCGTCAATCGCTTGCAAGTCTTCTAGCGAGCGGACTACAACGGTTTGGGCACCGAGCGCTTCAAGCATGCGAACATGCTCCCGAATCGCGCCCTGCATCCCTAATACGCCAATCGTCACCATCTTACCAGCCTCGTGGTGCCATGAGTTCTTCTTCTTTGAGCGTGCGGACGTCAAGTCCTTTCATCGCCTCACCCAATCCTTTTGACAAGTGCGCGATCCGCTCATAGTCATCGTGGTATGTCGTTGCTTCCACGATGGCACGTGCAAATTTCTCTGGATTCTCTGCTTTAAAGATCCCTGATCCGACAAAGACTCCGTCTGCCCCGAGATGCATCATCAAGGCAGCGTCCGCTGGTGTCGCAATTCCACCTGCCGCAAAGTTTACGACCGGGAGACGACCCGCTTCACGAATCTGCATCAATACTTCAAACGGTGCACCGAGGTCGCGCGCCTCTGTCATGACCTCATCCACACTCATCGACAAGAGACGTTTCACTTGCGCTTGGACTGTACGCATATGACGAACCGCTTCGACGATGTTCCCTGTTCCTGGTTCCCCTTTTGTACGAATCATCGCTGCCCCTTCACCGATACGGCGGGCTGCTTCACCGAGGTCGCGTGCTCCACATACGAACGGCGCCGTGTAGTCGCGCTTGTACAAGTGGAACTCTTCGTCGGCTGGTGTCAACACTTCGCTCTCGTCAATGAAGTCGACCCCCATCGACTCGAGAACGCGTGCTTCAGCGATGTGCCCGATCCGGCATTTTGCCATAACCGGTACAGATACTGCCCCCATGACATCTTCAATGATTGTCGGGTCAGCCATACGGGCAACGCCGCCCATTTTACGGATATCTGATGGTACACGTTCGAGCGCCATGACAGCCACAGCACCGGCAGCTTCAGCGATCTTCGCCTGTTCGGCGTTGATGACGTCCATGATGACGCCACCTTTTTGCATTTCTGCCATCCCACGTTTTACTTTATCTGTCCCTACTTGTCTCTTTTCCATTGAAATCCCTCCATTGGTTCGTGTTCTACTTGCTAGTATAAGTTGTATTGACTATATTAAAAGTGTCAGTTTCTTATTATTTAAAGTGGTCAGTTTAAATAAAGGACTCCATTTCATCTATCCCGAACCTGTTGAAGTATAAAGGAGGAATACGTATGTTAAACCGTGATTCGTTTGATGGGGGTCATCGTGCCTCATTCGGTACACCCGGGATTGTCTCTTTCATCATCATTCTTGGGTTTATGCTCTACTTCTTTTTTGGTTCATAAAGAAAGGAATGTCACACCATGGACATGCTTACCTTATCGCTTGATCAAGAGTCGTCCATCCCGCTTTACGAACAATTGTACAAACACATTCGGGATGCCATCCTCGACGATACATTAAAAACAGGAACTAAATTACCTTCAAAGCGTAAACTCTCTCAATTTTTAGATGTGTCGCAGACAACGGTCGAGTTCGCATATGCCCAGTTACTCGCCGAAGGATACATCGAATCCATTCCTCGAAAAGGATTTTATGTGTTACCACAAGAGGAGCTGTACGTCCGGCGCTCGAGTAGCACCATCGCCCCGGTACCTCCACGAAAGACGTATGCTTATGATGTTTCCCCGAGTCAAATCGACACGACTGCCTTCCCGTTTGAACGGTGGAAGCGACATATCAAACATGTCGTCGATGACGTGAATCATGAATTACTTGCGTTAGGTTCTGTTCAAGGAGATCTAGAATTGCGTCAAGAAATTGCCACGTATCTCTATCACTCTCGCGGCGTACAGTGCTCACCAGAACAGATCATCGTCGGCTCCGGAACGGAACAGTTGTTGCCACAGCTCTTGAATCTCTTACCGGACTCGTCTATCTTCGGAATCGAAGACCCTGGCTATCCGCTCACGCGCCTGTTGTTCGAGCAACAAGGACGCACATCGATTCCGATTCCGGTAGACGATAGTGGTGTTTGTGTGAATGAGCTCGAGCGTCATGCAATCGATGCACTATATGTCACACCTGCTCATCAATTTCCGACAGGGACCGTCTTGTCCGTCAGTCGAAGACAACGTTTGTTAAATTGGGCACTCGTCCATCAGACGTATATCATCGAAGACGATTACGACAGCGAGTTTCGCTATAGCGGCAAGCCGATCCCGTCCCTGCAGAGCATGGACCCGAACGAACGGGTCATCTACATCAGTACGTTTTCAAAATCTCTCATGCCATCCTTACGCATCGGCTATATGGTCTTACCGACACCCTTGTTAAACCGTTATCGGGAACGACACCAGTATTTCACCTGTAGCGTTCCCCGGTTCGAACAACAAACGTTGGCCTTATTTATGTCGAGCGGTGACTTTGAGAAGCATTTGAACCGGATGCGAAAAATATACCGTCGTAAGTTAGAAAGTGTCCTCGCTGCCTTCCGACCATTCGAACCGACCGTCACCGTGACCGGAGCAAGTGCCGGATTGCACGTCGTGTTGACCATCGCCACCGTGCGAACGGAGCAAGAATTGAAGCAGTCCGCCGAATCCGCCGGAATCGCCATTAAATCCATGAACGACTATCGCATCGTGCATCCAGACTCCCACAAGCAATTTCTGTTCGGGTTTGCGCATTTGCCGGAGTCGACGTTACCTGACGTGATTGAGCAGTTGATGGTTGCGTGGGCAGTTGCAAAAGGAGGAAAATCATGAATCGACGTATCCGATGGTTCATCGGACTTTTACTCATCGGGAGCGGCGTCCTCTTTTTGACGAGCCCGATTTGGAAAAATGCCATTGCTAGTTCGACGAGTGAATACGTGATAGAACAGATGGAATTTCAAGAAGAGAGCGAATTGGATTCAAGCTATGATTTCAAAGCCGTCAGCCCACTCTCTGTATCGGACGTCCTACAAGCGCGCAATCGGTTTCATGATTTGCCGACAATCGGTGTGATTTCGATTCCCGATGTCTCACTGAAACTTCCCATCATGAAAGGATTGGACAATGAAAGTCTCGCGGTAGGCGCCGGAACGATGCATCCTGAACAAGAGATGGGCAAAGGGAACTACGCGCTCGCCGGCCACTATTTACAACGAGCGACCGCTCTATTCGGACCGCTCCATGAAATCGAGGTCGGTGCGACGATCTACCTTCAGGATGAAGCGCAAACGTACGAGTACGTAGTCACTTCGCTTGAAACCGTCTCTCCTGAACGAGTCGATGTATTGGATGACACCTCCACCCCAACCATCACGTTAATCACGTGTACGTTCGATACGACAGAGCGCCTGATTGTAAAAGGAAAGCTCGTCGCTCCATCCTCTTGACCGCTTCTCCTTTCAAAATAGGAGAGGCGGTTTATTATTTTTGCAAAAACATATTGTTAGCGCTTTCAAGTTCCGCTAAACTGTTTTTGAAAACGTTTGCATAAAAGTGTGCAAATATATTTGACAGGAAGAGGTGCCTCATGAAAAAAATAACCGCTCGTCAGGCTTCGACGCTGATCCTTTCCGGAGCATTACTCATTCAAGCCGGTGTCCCGATGAACGCATTGGCCGAACCGACTACGATGACGATTGATGGATCGAAAACAGACTGGACTTCAACCCCAGCTCTTGCGACTTCCCCGGCTACAGGTTGGCAAGGATTTGATGTCGGTGATTTATACATACAAAACGACACCCAACATCTTTATTTTTATGTAGATGCGAACAATGTCCCGAATTGGGGTGACAACGGACAATACATTAACATCGCCCTTCAAATTAACGATGAGGATTCTGGCATCTCTAAAAATCCACTCGGATACCCATTCGACTTTACAGGCGTCGACAAGGCACCACAATATCATATTCTCGTTCGTGTCGATGGCGATCAAAAAGTCAAAGAGGCGGCCCTCTATAAGGCTGGACAGGATACCCCTCTCTTACAATTGAACCAATTGAACGGGGCGGCTTTTGCAGTGGACCGGACGAAAGGATTCGAAGGAAAGATTCCGCTCTCCTTACTCGGTCTAAGCAATGGAGACCAAGTCCGTGCCTTGACTGTATTGAGCGGCAATAATGCAGGAGAACATGGTGCGTTCGATACGATTCCAAGTAACGTGGCGAACCAATTGGCGAACAGCTGGAACGTCGCTGCTACTCCGTCGACGCAATCTGTGTATAGTGCCCCGTTCACGTTAAATGGGGTGGAGACGATTGATCAGCTTGAGGTCGTTTCGGTGACCCCGGCTTCAGCCTCAATCGACGTGGATGTGTCTGCCCCAATCACATGGACGTTCAACGAACCCGTCCGTCTCGATACTGAAGCAGTCACGCTACAACAAGGAGAAACAAAAATCCCTGTCGACGTGACAGTGAACGGTTCGACCGTGACACTTCAGCCGAAAGAGGCACTCGCCCTCGATACGTCCTATACGGCGACAATCCCAGCGGACGCAGTGACCGGGACGATTTCGAACACGTCACTCCCTGCCTTGACGACTTCGTTCAAAACGGCAACCAAGCTCGCCGATCCGTGGGAAACGACTCGTTATATCGAGATGAAATATGTCCGCGCGGATGGAGATTATACGGATTGGAACTTGTGGACGTGGAGCACCGGCAAAAAAGACGGCCAAGTTGATCCATATCGTATCACGGAGGACGGTGCCATCTTCCGAATTCCCGTCGGTCAAGACGCCACCAAAGTCGGATTTGTAATCCGAAAAGGAACGGATTGGGCTGTGAAGGACGCATACGGAGAAGACAGATACGTCACGCTTGGAGAAGACCGTGTCACGAAGGTCCGCGTCGAAAGCGGTAAAGGGACGTTCCATCAAGTTCCGACGATTAACGGACCGGTGTACGGTACAGACGGGATCAGTTTCTTCTATCGCGATGTAGCACTCTATGAATCCGGAAAAATGAGTGAAATCGAACAGGTCGCACTCAAAATCAATGGTGAAACTTATCCGATGACGTATGAGGCTGAAAACGAATGGTTCCGTCACACCGTGCGCTTGCCTGAAGGCGTTCATGATTACACGTATCTCGTCACAAAAGACGGGGTGACGACTGAAGTGAAGGATCCATACTTTGAGTCTTCTCAAATCGAGTATCGCCAACCGACCGTCAAACTCACTTCTTCAGTCAGTCCAAAAGCGATTAGTTCCCGCGAAAATGCCGTCCTACGGGTGAAACCAACTTTACCGAAGGGCGTGACGCTTCGTGAACTCTACATCGATGCACGACCTCTCGGTGGACCCGCTAAGTTGCACATCGACCGTGCATTGAATGCACAAACCATTGCGGTGAAAGATACGGTCAAACCAGGAAACAAGACGCTCTCTGTCACAGCCGTCGACCAATATGGAAATGTCCATCGCTCGAAGACTACCATCCGTGTCGTTCCGAAATCGATGAAAGAGAAACAAGCCTTTGATTGGGATGAGGCACGAATCTACTTCATGCTGACCGACCGTTTCTATAACGGGGACGTGTCCAATGACAATCCGAACCGTGAGTACTACGACAAAGACCATCCGGAATCATACCACGGAGGGGATTTTGCGGGCGTCACGAAAAAGCTCGATTATCTAGATGACTTAGGCATCAATACGATCTGGATCACACCGATTGTGGATAACATCGATTGGGATTTGCGTTATGGGAAAGACGGATCTCAATATGGCTATCACGGATACTGGGCGAAAAACTTTGAGAAACTTGATGAACATCTTGGAGATATGGCCGCATTCCATAAACTCATTGACGAGGCGCATAAGCGCGGCATCAAAATCATGGTCGATGTCGTCTTGAACCATCCAGGCTATGGCATGGAACCAGGCGCAAGTTCAGACGTCACGAATTTCCCGACGGATGCGGAACGCCAAGTATTCGATGGCATGATTCGTGAGAATCCGGTTGACGGGGACGACCAAAGAATGTCCTTGTCCGGTCTTCCTGATTTCAAGACCGAGGAAGCGGCCGTGCGGGAGCAATTGGTCAAATGGCAGACCGATTGGATCAAACGTTCGAAAACGAAAAAAGGAAACACGATTGACTATTTCCGTGTCGATACGGTCAAACATGTGGATTCAACGACGTGGAAGTCATTCAAAAATGAGCTGACAACAATCAAACCAGATTTCAAACTCATCGGCGAACACTATGGTGCCAGCATCAACAACACAGGCGGCTATTTGAGAAGTGGTCAAATGGATTCCTTGCTCGACTTCGATTTTAAATACCAGGCCGAGCGATTCGTAAACGGCAACGTTGAAGATGTAGAAAAAGCGCTCCAATACCGGAATAACCAATTATCGAATGAAGCAACACTTGGACAATTCTTAAGTAGCCATGACGAAGATGGATTCCTCGTCTCGCGTGCAGGTGGAGATACAGGCAAGCAAATGATCGCTGCTGCCCTTCAGATTACGGCCAAAGGTCAACCGGTCATCTATTACGGAGAAGAGGTCGGACAATCTGGGAAACATGCAGGGGATATGGACAAAGGTGAATTTAACGAGAACCGCTATGACTTCGACTGGTCACGTGTCAAAGGAGAAGGGAAAGCGATGCATACGCATTACCAGAAGCTATTGAATATTCGTGCAGACTATTCTCACGTATTCAGTAAAGGAACGCGTTCATCCGTCGCTGTGAATGCTACTTCTGGTTATTCGATCTTTGAGCGGGCCTACGGCAAACAGTCTGTTCTTGTCGGATTGAACACGAAAGAAAAAGCGCAAACCGTTTCATTTAAGACGTCGTACAAGGCGAAGACCGTTTTGATTGACCGCTATAGCGGCAAGTCATACACGGTTCAAAAAGACGGGAAGGTGACCGTCTCACTTCCTGCACAAGATCAGGGAGGAACTGTCATTTTAGTCGAGAAACGCAAATAAAGAACCGCCATCCTGAGTGAACAGGATGGCGGCTTTTCATTAACGTGAATAGTTTGGTGCTTCTTTTGTGATGTTGACATCGTGTGGGTGGCTCTCTTGGAGTCCAGCACCTGTCATACGAATGAACTGTGTGTCTTCACGAAGGGCACGAATGTCGGCAGCGCCGCAATACCCCATACCTGAACGAAGACCACCGATCAATTGATAGACCGTGTCAGCCAGTTCACCGCGATACGCGACGCGACCTTCGATACCTTCTGGAACGAATTTTTTGTCCGCTTCCTGGAAGTAACGGTCTTGGCTTCCGCGTTTCATCGATGCTTCCGATCCCATACCACGGTATGTCTTGAATTGACGACCTTGGTAGATTTCCATCTCACCTGGGCTCTCTTTCACACCTGCGAGCAAGCTTCCGAGCATGACTGCGTTGGCTCCTGCGGCAATCGCTTTGACGATATCACCAGAGTACTTGATTCCACCGTCAGCGATGACTGAGACACCGTGCTCTTTCGCTTCCATCACGCAATCATAGACTGCTGTGATTTGTGGAACACCGACACCTGCGACGACACGTGTCGTACAGATCGAGCCTGGTCCAATCCCAACTTTAATGACGGATGCTCCTGCTTCAATCAATGCACGTGTCGCTTCTGCTGTCGCCACGTTCCCTGCGATGATTGGAAGAGATGGGAACATATCACGTAATTCACGAACCTTTTCAAGTACACCAGCTGAGTGACCGTGTGCCGTATCGATGACCAGTGCATCCACACCTGCTTCAACCAACACTTGAGCACGTGAGGCCGCGTCTTTCGTCACACCGACTGCAGCTGCGACAAGAAGACGACCTTGCTTATCTTTTGCTGCGTTCGGGAACTGTTCGACCTTCTCGATATCTTTCGTCGTAATGAGACCTTTCAATACGCCGTTCTCATCGACAAGTGGAAGTTTCTCGATACGATGTTGATGAAGGATACGTTCAGCTTCTTCAAGCGATGTACCCACTTTTGCTGTGATAAGGTTCTCTGTCGTCATGACATCTTTGATCACCGTCGAATAGTCTTTGATGAAGCGAAGATCACGATTCGTTAAAATACCGATCAATTGACGCTCTTCTTCTGAGTTGACGATTGGAACGCCCGAAATACGGTATTTACTCATCAAGTATTCTGCATCATATACTTGACGGTCTGGAGTTAAATAGAACGGGTTTGTGATGACACCATTTTCTGAGCGCTTTACGCGATCGACGTGCTCAGCCTGCATTTCCATCGACATGTTCTTGTGAATGACACCTAAACCACCTTGACGGGCCATAGCGATCGCCATTGGGGCTTCAGTGACAGTATCCATACCGGCACTGATGATTGGAATATTTAATTCGAGTCCTTCACAGAGCTTCGTGCTTAAATCAACGTCACGTGGTAAAACATTTGAAAACCGTGGTACGAGTAATACATCATCAAATGTTAAACCTTCTTTTGCAAACTTATTTTCCCACATAAAAATTGATGGCCCCTTTCTCGTTCTACCTACATCTTTGTTTCGAAATATTTCTGTAATGGTAACAGGTATAACGCAAAAGTGCAATTCAATTCCCGATGTTCAGAAAGTTCAGAATTGTGTTCATTGACTTAAATTATATGCAAATTGTTCGGAATTTCATTGTGTGGATCAGTAGATCCTGGAGTTCGGTTTCATTATGAACGTAAAAAAACGACCGAGCGTATGCTCGGTCGTCCTCTGCGTTGTTGCCTGGCAACGTCCTATCCTCACAGGGGGAGATCCCCCAACTACTT
>NZ_JACSJM010000009.1:0-36744 GCF_018617125.1 Exiguobacterium sp. s181 | reverse complement strand
TTGAGGCTCTCCCTGCGGTCGCCCTTGCACCGTCTCCCGACGCTCGCTTCGTTCCCGTCAACAGGACGCACAACGGTGTTCGTTCTGAGCTCGGCTTATCCGAAAGGGGACAAACCATCATGGAACTTACATCCATCATCGAGGTCATTCGTATCAAACAAGAGATTCGCGAGGAGATGGTCGCTCTCGAGCACGCCATCATCCAATCACCGGACAGTGCCCGACAAATCGGTTCCTCGTTCATCGGGGACGACGACCGTGAAGTGTTCCTCGTCATCATGCTCAACACAAAGAACCGGGTCATCGGCGTCCACCGGGCACACGTCGGGAGCGTCAACTCGAGTGTCGTCCACCCACGGGAGGTCTTCAAATGCGCCATCTTGAACAACGCCTCGTGCCTCATCGTCTGTCATCAGCACCCGAGCGGGGACCCGACGCCGAGCCGGGAGGACATCCTCGTCTCCGAACGGTTACATGAGGCGGGGGACCTCATCGGCATCCCGGTGCTCGACCATCTCATCCTCGGAGCGGCCGAGTCGTACGTCAGCATGAAACAGCGAGGTTACATGGGTTGAACGGAATGGAGTGGGGCCGGGGGACCGGTCCCGGTCCGTCCGGTAAGGACAAGGAAGAAAAACGTACGTTTTTCTTTGACTGGATGGGCGACTCGCGTTGCTCTCGCCTGGATCCATAGAGCGGGATCCGGAAAAGGGTCGTTTTCGCATGACGAAAACGCGATGGTTCGTGTGTGAAGGTTGGACGTTGTTTTGGTCTGTCTCGTAAGAAGACTATTTGATGAAATGACAGAAGTGAAAACACGGTTTGTTTATTGAAAATGAGCATGTTTTCTAAACAAGCCCTAGGGCTTGTTTGAAACAACACCAGGGCTTACGTGAAATATCCTGAGATGTTGCTTACGTGGATGCGAGGTATCATGAGGCTATCAACAGGAGAGGATGATTCAGGAGGACAGCTACCAACTAGATCAACAGACGATGGACGAGATGACGGAGGTATTACTTCGACGCCTTCCTGACCGGCTCCAAGAAGATTTTGACGACTTAAAACTTGTGAGCATGGATCTTCTTTGTGATGTGAAGGAAGGAGAACGCTTGACCCACCTCACCGTCTTTTTCAATACCAATATGATTCGACGGAATCGTCGTACATAAGAACAAAAATATTTGTATACATGTATACATGTAGATTTGTATACGCGTATACATGTATACATTTTTTAAAGTCGTCATTTCTGTAGTTTCATGAACAAGGACTGAACTGGCTCTGGACGGGGAATCGTTCTATAGCGAAGCGGAAGGGGGGAGACGTGATGGATGAGGGGCTGCTTGATGACTATGCGTTCGCTGGATTGGATCCGTTCGTCCGGACGGTGTTCTCGGAACTGATGGAACATCCCGAATGGATGCGTGTCGTCGACAGGGAACATTGCGTCGAGAAGGTCGTCCGGTTCGATGACGGACGGAACTCGCCTTACTTCCGGGTGCTGATCTATCTGGATGCAGAAGAGCGTCCGATCAAGAAAGTGTATCTATACGGGACATGGGTGGTGGCGGATGGAGAAGTCAGCTTCGTCGTCTCAGAGCTATCCAAGGGTGTATTCGAATATGAAGTGATGCATGTCCATTGGCTCATCAAGTATCGGTTCAAAGATTGGGGCGTGTCTGAAGACGGGGCATGGGAGAAGGAATGGTGATCCGGGCTCATGCGTGAGCGTCTAACGCCAGGAGGCGAAGTCGCTCATCGCACCGCTGCCTCCCTGACGGCCCGATAACAAGAGCTGCTTTAAAACGCATCTCTATGTTCCTGGCCCTTTCTAACGGGAGGCACGGAGCGTAAGGGCAACGTCAAAAGCAAGAGCGTGGGCGCGTCTAACGCCACGCGGAGTGGCATTCGAATCTAGGACAGGCCCAAATCGCGGACGCAATTCTCGACAGGATCGTACACGACTCCTATAAAATCCTGGTCGATGGCGAAACCTCAATGAGGGAACACCACGGGCTAGGGATAAGCTAAGATCTTGGCCATCGATGAGTCGATGGCCTTTTTCTTCATATTGACTCGCTCAGTCGTCCGCACTAGTGGCTCTCTGTATCCGCAATACTCAGCAGGACAAAAAACGCATCCTTCGAGTTTTTGAGGATGCGTTTGAGCAATGTGACTCTATTTGACTCGCGTTTATATTCCTACATATAAGCATACAACTGATGGTAGTTTCCAAGGTGGAGCGACGGAATGGACGTATCAGACATTGGAGCGGAAAGGATATATCATAAAATTGGTATTTTTCGAGCATATATCACAAGGTTGATGTTGTCGCGCGATTCAATAAAAACGAGTTTTTTCATCATGGATTAGCTCGTCTATATTATTAATTGTAATAATTAAAATTTATTATTTTACTAATATTTCGTTTTTGGGCATAGAATGATAGCTTCTTGCTGTCGTATGTGAATATATAAAGTATTTACCGGGCTCTTCAAAAATATAAGAAATTACATACAGTCCGTCTTGTTGATAATTGGCTTCAATTTTTTCGTGTTGGCTTTCCTCTTGGCCTTCTTTCCATATCTCGAATTCAACTTTATCCGCATCGTCTACTTTCTCGTTTCCTTGAGAAACAGTTGCTATAAGTTCAATAACTTCGTTTGCTTTTACTATTTCAGGATCTGTTTTAAATTGTACATCAATTAATTCTGGAATCACTTCAGGTCCATTATTGCTTACTGTACTTCCACAACCAGATAATACTAACAAAACAATCAACAGTGAAAAAAACCTTGCCATCTTTTTTCTCTCCTTTAAACGATTTAATATTAACATACACGAAAATGTGATGTATTGATTATTACATTAAAAGTGACCTGATCATGCAATCTTATTAGCTATCGAGCATAGACCCCATGTCACTTTTAAGGTTCAAGACTTTATAGAGCGTCGTATGCTCGATTGGTTTACTTTTCTATATAAAAAATAAAGAAATGTACATTTTATATATTAAGTTCAATTTTATATATTAAGTTCAAAAGATATTAATTGAACTTAATCCAAAAAGTTGGATCATGAAATAGATCATCTGGTGACTTCGACAACCTAGGTTTGAATTTGGACCTTCATATCCGTAAATTTCTCATCGACCGTTAGACACGGCCTTAGTAACCTAAGGTTCGTCTCGACGTATATTGCCAGTTGAAGGTCATCAAAGGAGAGAAGAGTCTGTACTTCAAGATTGAATCGATTAAAGATTGTCTACCCATCCATATCGTTTTTAATATCTACATAGTGAATGTGTATGTCGCACCTGAGATTGTATTCCCCAGGCACTCGTAGGGGGGTGGGGGCACGAACGAAAGCTCATCCTAACTTTCTGAAGTTTTTCTTGCGAGTCAGTTAGCGTTTGGTCACCGAGACTTTAAAAGCTTTCGGACATAAAAATCGCCCCATAAAAATTAGATTATCAGGTCCAACTTTTACGGGGCATCTAATATTCTGTGGTCTAAATATTAAGTGATTTACTGAAGTAATTATATAGTGTTAAACAATTTCGCCTCTGAAATTCAGAAAAATTGGGATGGGTTGACTGTATTCCCTGCACTTGTAGCTGAGTACGAATAGTTTCCTCGATGGACTTCAAAGTGTAAATGAGAACCGGTCGAATTTCCGGTACTCCCCATCGCACCGATGTTCTGTCCTCGGGTCACACGTTGTCCGGCGGAAACGGACAATGAGCTCATGTGAGCATAAAGGGTAGTCCAAACTTGACCGCCTATGACATGCGTAATGATGACATGATTTCCATAAGGTCCACCCCAGCCTGCTCGAGTTACAGTTCCTGTTTGAGCAGCCATAATAGGAGTTCCTACTGGTCCAGCTGTATCTAGTGCATTATGGAAGCTGTAGCCATTGGCCCCGCCTGCTGGACCCCATCCTTGGGTTACGATACCTGAGGTTGGACGTTGAAAAACTCCGCCACTTGTTGGAGAAGCGAGTGAATCCGTAGTCTTTGAAGTGTTTACCACTTTCTCAGAGTTTGGTGATTTTTCGAGAGAGGCTTTATTCTCGCTGATTTCATTTTTTTCGGCACTTTTTGCTTCTGCAGCTTTACGCGCAGCCTCTTTGGTACGAATTTTAGCTTGTTCTTCAAGCCTTTGGGCTTCAATCTCTGCTTGAATTGATTTTTCTTGTTCTTGAAGCGTCGATTCCATTTGTTGCAAGCTTACCAATTTAGATGTGAACTGGATTTTTTCGGCCTCTAATTTTTTTATTTGAGCAGCCCGCACTTTAATTTTGCCGTTCAATTTTTTCTGACTATTCTCTAGCTCTTCTTTTTGACTAATAAGCTTATCTTTTTCAGTGTCCAATTCAGCTTTAGCAATTTGAAGCTTATTTTTTGTTGATTGATATTCTTTGAAAAGTTCTTGATCATTTTCTTGAATCGTCCCTGCGGTGATCATGCGTGAAACCAGATCACCAAAGTCTTTTGAACCAAAAATAAATTCAGCCCAGTTTATAGAAGAACCACCGTTTTTTTGCATCGTGACCATGCGTTCTTCCATCAATGTCTTTTGAGAGCTCATTTTTTTCTGGAATTCTTTAATTTGAGTTTGAATCTGAGCAATTTTCTTTTGGGTTGTCCGAATTTCAGCCTTCTTCTGGGTGACCTCATTGATAATATCCTGTAACTCGGATTCCAAGTCATTCAGTTTCTGTTCTTCGAGTGTGATATCTTGTTCACGCTGCTGAATTGACGTATTAGCTTTACGTTGCTCTGTAGAATTTTGCGCTTGCTTCTGCTGGATATTTTTTTGTTTTTCAGTCAAGTTTAAAGCGTAAGAAGGGGATGCGCTTTGAACTAACATAACACCAAGTAAAGTTGAAGCTATAATTTTTTTCATGGTAAACAATGTTGTTGCCTCCGTAACTTATCTCTATTATAAAAAATGCGTTGCTGGATAAAAGTATTCGTATCATGATTAAAACTCGAACCGGAATCATTGTATCAATATTACTTCACCATCTATATTTCTATTTCTTTTCATTTCTATGTCAGTTGTTCTTTTGAGTTTATTGTCATTCGAGTATATCAAGAGAAATACTTATAATGCCATTTTGATGAGGAAATGAATGATGACCACTGAATTTAGGACATTTTGTCTCAAATTCAGTGGTCAAATCGTTTGTTAGTATTTGTTTGGTGTTTATTTAGTAGTAACTCTTCATAAATTTATCAATTCCTTTGGCGGTTGCTTTGATCATGTTACTTCCCGACATATAGGAGCGATCTACTGAGTTAGCAATAAAGCCATATTCGATGAGAGTAGAAGGTACCGTGTTTCTTCCTACCACATAGACATCTTGTCGCTTAACGCCTCGATTTTTTAAATCTGGAACGTTCATGGCGATTTCTTGATTAATTACTTCACCTAATCTGCGGCTAGCGTTCGCATATGGATTTGTGGTGTACGCGCTAGAAGTAGGGACGAGTGCTTCATGACCTGTAGCGAAAGAAGGTGAAGAATTAATGTGGACGCTTATGAAAGCGTCAGCATCAAGCCTTTCTGATAGATTGGTCCGCTCAACAAGTGACAAGTATCTATCATTTGAGCGCGTTAGTTTCACTTCATAAAGCTCATAGTTTTTCTTTAGTTCGTCGGCCACACGATTAGCAATGTTTAGGGTGAGTACTTTTTCTTGAACTGTACCGTTTGAAGTCACTGCACCAGCATCTCCCCCACCGTGTCCAGCGTCAATTAAAATCACGTGTTTGTTAGCTGGAATCACCGGTGATTTTATAGGAGTTTTTCCGGTAAATGGTTGCACAAAACCAGATGATACGTAACCGACTTGATTGTTATATCGCACCTTGTACCAACTGGCGCTTTTCGATATGACAGAAATCGAAGTGCCTGAGGGAATTGTTGTCAAAATAGATCCGTAACGACTCGCTTGGTTACGTAAATTAAGATTTTCGATAGTAATATATGTTGGATAAGTGGATAAAGAATCCCCCGGTGCCACTTGCACTATATAATGTCGAGCAGGTGTGAATCCTGTAATACCGTTATACATAACTTTTAACCAAGAACCCGTTGTGCCCGATTTTCCTAGTACAGTCACTTCAGTAGATGCTGGAATCGTAATAAGGACCTTTGAGTTCACTAAAGACATGCTTGAGCGAATCTCGGTCGTTTGCTTACTTCGTGACTTCATAGCCGAGGGCGATATGGTTACATACTGACTTGCCACATAGCCTTGAGTCCCATTGTATGATACTTTATACCAAGGGCCTGAGGCAGCATGGTACATTAGTGGGCTGGACTTTGGGATAGTCATTAAAACGGGTGATTTGACAGATGGGCCCTTACGCAGATTTAGTGAAGTTTTAGTTTTATATATTGTGTTTATTGAACTGACTGAATTTTTAGGTATAGGTTTTGGCGTCACGTACTTCGTTGAGACATAACCGATTTTTGAATTAAATGAAACTTTAAACCAGGATTTATCTTCTCCATATACACCTATCTTCTTAATGGTTTTTCCTTTTGGAATCGTCAAAAGGACTTTGCTTTTTGAAGAGAACGAGGAACGCAAATTCAAATTTTCAGTTGTTATGAATAGAGATTCCTCTGCATGTACGACGTTTAGGACGTTAACACTAGTTAAAAGCTTAAAGGGATAGAAAAAAGAAGTTAATAAAGCCAAGGAAATTACTAAGCTTATTCGAAATTTATGTTTAGACTTCATAATAGACTCCTCATATGTAGTTTTTTTGGTTGTAAAGACCCATGAATGGTTTTTTACTATCTGTATGGTACTTATCCTTTAAATATTAGTCATTCTATGCAACGATTATTGGCTTTCGTCTATCTACAGTTAAAAGTTTTCTTGCCCTGTTTTAAAATGCACTATTATTAAGGGGAATAGACGTATTTTAAGAAATAAATTGGCCCTCCTTTCATCTGCATAAAAGTTTAGTTGCATGAATGTGTTAGAATGTAACTTGTTTGACTCATAGATTTCGTTTTTAGAAGTCCATGGATTCAATGTTGAAAAACTAAGGATACTCTAGTATTTTTAGCTATAATTCTGATAAAAGAAATAACGAATTTATAAAAGAGGTGAATTGTTTTGAAAACTAATCAACTATTGACTATTTTTACATCCGTATTAGTAATTGCAGTCTTAGCTTTTTTATTTTTAAATGATCAAAGTTCCGAAAAATCAAAGACTAAAATTGTTCAAGATGAAAAGATATCAGTTAATAATCAACCTACAATAGGTAAAAAGGAAGCGCCGATATCAATTGTAGAATTCGGAGACTATAAATGCCCTTCGTGTAAAGAGTGGGGTGAAACAATCTATCCTCAACTTGTAAAAGATTACATTGAAAGTGGGAAAGCTTCCTTTAGTTACATTAATGTTTTGTTTCACGGAGATGAGTCCACTTTAGCTGCCCTTGCATCAGAATCTGTTTACAAAAATCACCCAGAATCATTTTGGCAATTTCACAAAGCTATTTATGAAGCTCAACCTGACGTGCAAATACACGATAATCCATGGGTTACGGTGGAGAAAATGGAAGAGATTGCGACGAAGACTGTCCCTTCTCTAGATTTAAATAAATTTAGAGAAGACCTATCAAGTCGTTCTTCTAGATTAGAATCAGTTAAAATGGATGCGGCGCTCGTAGAAAAATACAATGTTACACTGACCCCGACGATTGCAGTTAATGGGGTCATCCTTGAAAATCCATTCGACTATACCTCTATAAAAAAACAAATTGAAAAGGAGCTAACCCAATGAGCGCTTCAGTAATAAACCGATATGGACTGTACCTCGCCTGGGTTGTTTCAATTACTGCAGTACTTGGAAGTCTATATTTTAGCGAAATTCGTGGTTTTATACCTTGTGAACTCTGTTGGATTCAACGTATCTTTATGTACCCAATAGCTTTGATTCTTGCAATTGCAGTTTTCAGAGAAGATAGCTCAATCAAATTTTATGTTCTCCCTTTATCAATAATCGGATTCTGTATCTCTTTTTACCACTATCTTGTACAAAAGGTGCCCGGCTTTTCGGAAGTCAGACCATGTGAACAAGGAGTTTCCTGTAATGCACAGTACATTGACTGGATGGGTTTTATCACAATTCCGTTTTTAGCGTTGACCGCCTTTTTTCTGATTACAGTCATTCTTGGACGAATCAGTACCAAACAGTAGTTTTTGATTTGGATTTGAAAAATGAAGAACTAATTGTATCAAATTGGTATGCTTACTAAAAAACAGCTTTGATTTAGAAAAACATGAAAAGCTTTTTGAAGTTGGAAAATAGATTAGACAATACCCAGTAAATAATTCAATTGACGTTTTCTTAAAACGTTAGTGTACTATATTGATTTTTTGAAAAAGCGTGACTACCTATCGAGTATGAGATCTAACTAGCTCTCTAATAGGTAGTTTTTGTATGGCTAAAAATAAGAAATAATCGCAAAACCAGAGAAAGTATCTCAAATCTTCAAGTATGTAGAGCTGATAGAATAAATGTTTTTTAAATTAAGTGTTGACGGCACAGCAAAAGTCTAATAGGTTATATATGAACATATGAACATGTATAGTTATCATGAGCGGAGGTACTGACTTATGGATGAACCGATTGAAGATACTACAGAAAATGAAATAGAAATAGGGGCGCAGATTGACGATGAGACTCTATTTATTGTATCTCAGACGTTCAAGGCACTTAGTGACCCGACAAGAATTAAAATATTAACCCTGCTATGCACAAAGGAACATTCGGTCAACGGAATAGCTGATCTTCTTAACTTAAGTCAATCAAACGTGTCTCATCAGCTACGTTTTTTAAAAAATCTTCGACTTGTCAAGTTTAGAAGAGAAGGAACTACTCTATTTTATTCAGAAGATGATCACCATGTCATGAACTTACTAAGACAGGCGATTGAGCATGCGAAACACCACTAAATATAGTAAGGAGAGTTAATCTTATGGCACATAATCATGCACATGATCATTCTCATACCTCTAACAAAAAGATTTTGATCATTTCATTCTTTATTATTTCGGCATACATGGTTGTAGAGGCGATTGGAGGGTACCTTACAAATAGCTTAGCACTTTTAGCGGACGCAGGTCACATGCTTAGTGATGCGGCTTCGCTCGCTATTGCATTACTTGCCTTTAAATTAGGTGAACAAATAGCGAACAATCGTAAAACGTTCGGATATAGACGCTTCGAGATTCTAGCAGCTGTTTTAAACGGGGTCACACTCATACTGATTTCCATATATATCTTTTATGAGGCCATCAATCGATTTATTCAACCACCTGAGGTCGCATCCGTAGGAATGTTAATTGTTAGCAGTATTGGCCTTGCTATAAACCTTCTTGTTGGATGGATTATGTTAAGAGGTGCAGACGTAGAACATAATTTGAATATGCGAGGTGCTTATCTACATGTTGTAAGCGATACGTTGGGTTCAGTCGGTGCAATACTGGCAGCGCTTCTTATCATGGCATTTGGATGGAACTGGGCAGATCCGCTCGCAGGAATCATTGTATCGGGACTTGTTTTACGAAGTGGTTATTTCGTGACGAAATCCGGATTGAACGTATTAATGGAAGGTGCACCACAAAACGTTGATGTCGAAAAGGTTCTTCAAGTCATTCACAACAAGGAGGGGGTACGGAGTATACACGACTTTCATCTTTGGAGTATCACAAGTGGAATGAATGCACTCTCATGTCATGTTGTCGTTGATGGTAATTTACAAATCTATGACAGTGAGAATCTACTTCAAGAAATTGAACACGATTTAGCACATCTGAACGTTCAACACTCTACGATTCAATTCGAAACTCTTTCTCATCCTCACAGCGATGAATTGCTTTGCAAACTGAAGGTAGGGGAAGTAGTACATCAACATTAAAAAAATCACCTGTTGAGTAGGATTGACAATCAAGAGGAGGAGACAGCAATGCTGATTTTGGATAATAGTTACTTAATTTTGAGCATGTATAGAAACTCGATTTTTGGCAACGGAGTTTTGATAGATGATTGAATATATTTCTTCGTTAGAACCCCTTACTCAAGCATTGCTGGGTACTTTATTCACTTGGGGGATGACGGCGCTTGGTGCCGCGTTAGTGTTTATGACAAAATCAATGAATCAAAAGCTAATGGATGGGATGCTCGGTTTTGCTGGAGGAGTAATGATTGCCGCTAGTTTTTGGTCATTACTCTCACCTGCAATTGAGATGGCGGAACAAGATTCTCTTCCGGCGTGGTTACCAGCTGCAATCGGTTTCTTACTTGGAGGATTCTTTTTATCAGGTGTTGATAAAGTGATTCCACATCTGCATCCCACTTCACCGATGGATGAGGCTGAGGGTATAAACCCTAAGAAGAGAAGGCGGAGCACGTTACTGGTGTTAGCAATAACATTGCATAATATTCCAGAGGGACTTGCCATAGGCGTTGCATTTGGAGCAGTTGCAGCAGGATTCCCTTCATCATCAATCACGGGAGCTATCGCGCTGGCAATCGGAATCGGCATACAAAATTTCCCTGAGGGTGCTGCTGTGTCAATGCCATTGAGACGAGATGGATTATCTCGTCGTAAAAGTTTTTTCTATGGCCAGTTATCTGGTATGGTTGAACCGTTCGCGGCGTTGGTAGGAGTAGTAGCAGTACTCATAATGGAGCCTTTACTTCCGTTTGCGCTAAGCTTTGCTGCAGGAGCAATGATTTTTGTTGTAGTGGAGGAGGTAGTCCCAGGATCTCAAGAAAATGGAAACAAGGACTTGGCTTCTGTTTGTTTAATGTTTGGCTTTACAATCATGATGATTTTAGATGTGGCTTTAGGCTAAAATAATTATTTTTTTAATGGTTATCACTTTATTTTTTGACTGATATATATTCAAGATACTAACTATATTCGGAAGTGTAAATAATGAGCCTTAATTATATTTACTTTCAGTCGGTATTTTTACTGTTGGATAAATAAAAATACTAGAAGAAAAAATATAAAACCTCTTGCCCTGGCAATTAAAATCGTGGAGTTATCTATTTCATTCTGAAATTTCCTGAAAATTTTGGGGGTGATTTTGATAGAGAAGGAAAGCAAATTCGGAATTCAAGTGCTAGAGAAGGTGGAAGCCCACCAAGTCAGTATATACATCATTTTTTTGATGTTGGCAGTAATCTTTGGTCTATTGAATACAGAAGCTGTATATCTCGATATTTTTATTTCTCCCCTTTTAGGAGTTTTGATGTATGGGATGTTCGTTCAAATTCCGTTTCTGAAATCGAATGGATCTGCTACAAACATGAGGTTTGTGGTAGCTCTTTTATTAGGAAATTTTGTTGCCGTTCCTTTAATAGTTTAGGTTTTGGTTATCATATTTCTTCAAGATTCATCACTGATGCTGGGGGTGTATTTGGTGTTGTTAACACCGTGCATCGACTATGTGATTGTTTTTACAAAGATGGGAAAGGGAAACGAATCAATATTGTTAAAAGTAACACCGATTCTTTTAATTTTACAGACGATACTCTTACCCATATATTTATTCGTATTATTAGGAGAAAAGGCTATTAGTATCGTTAGGATGGGTCCATTTCTAGATGCATTTCTATTTTTGATTTTTATACCGCTTCTATTAGCGATAATGACACAATTGTGTTCTAAAAAGAGTTCTTTAGGTAATCGTATCATGAAAATGCCGCCATGGATTCCCGTTCCATTTATGTCTTTTGTACTTTTTGTGGTAGTTGCCTCTCAAATTAGGGAAGTGTATAGTGACCTCGGGACATTAATAGATGTAATACCAGTTTATATTTTATTTCTACTTATCATACCATGGGTGTCAAAGTCCCTTGGTAAGTTGTTCAAACTAGATATTGCTTCAAGAAGAGCAATTACATTTAGTATGGGAACAAGGAATTCACTTGTAGTTCTTCCATTAGCATCTATATTACCAGAGCCCCTATCAACACAAGTAGCTGTAGTGATCATTTTACAGACCGTTACCGAATTGTTCGGAGAAGTCTTATATATAAAATTAGTGCCTAAATGGTTCTAACAAATTAGATACATGTATTTAATTTCGCTTTCAAAAATTACGTCCTTCGATTGTTTATTAAAATATTAAGAACTGCGCTTAAGTTCTCAAGTATGCGTTGTTTACAATCAATAGGCAAAGAAATTTATTATATTGCAGAACGCTAGAGACCAGTATTATTCTAACAACTAACCTTTTTAAGGATGGACTACCAAGTGAGGAGAGATCGAACAATGGCGAGTACTGATAAGGCATCAAAAAATATCAAACTAGCATTTATAATTAATCTTGTTTTCTCGATTGGTGAATTTATCGGGGGATTTTTGATTAATAGTGTTGCAATCATGTCGGACGCCATTCACGATTTAGGTGATGCTCTTGCATTGGGCCTGTCCTGGTTCTTACAAAAATTTTCGAACAAAAAACCCGATCATAACTTCACTTTTGGATATAATCGTTTTTCCCTTTTAGGAGCATTAATAAATGCGACAATATTAATAATTGGATCTGTATATATTTTTACTCAAGCAATTCCTCTACTGTTTGAACCGGAGCATTCTAATGCACAAGGAATGATTTGGTTTGCAATTTTTGGTGTGCTTTTAAATGGTTTTGCGGCATTCCGTCTACACAAAGGAAAATCAGTAAATGAGGGAGTACTATCTTGGCACCTTTTAGAAGATGTTTTAGGTTGGATTGCCGTTCTTGTAGTAGGGATAGTTTTACTCTTCAAGGATATACATATACTTGACCCCATCCTATCAATTGCTATTGCGTTGTTTATATTAGTGAATGTGTTTCGTAATTTAGTTAAAACAATGAAAATACTTTTAGGTGCTGTCCCTGATGGTATTGACATCGATGAGGTGAAGCAAAAGATTGAAGGTATTGAAGAAGTGATTTCTGTTCAAAACCTATATGTCTGGTCAATTGATGGCGAAGATAACGCCATGAATTTACACTTAATAGTAGAAGAGATGAATCTAAAGGATTCAACTATTGTTAAACAAAAAGTCAAAGAAGTGACTTCAAAACTAGATATTAAACATTCTACAATAGAGTTAGAATCAAAAAAACACAACTAAAGAAATAAGTCATCCTTGCACCAAATCCACACTGAGGTTCGACATATGAGTAAAAATTCTATACTTCATACCGTCTGATACCAATAAATACTTTTCTACGTGCAAGGAAACTGAATATCGAATGAGGGTATATTTAGAAACCCCCTCATTCGTTTTTTTTTTGAACACTATCGAAATTTCGTCTCTTAAAATAGGATGTATTCGAATGAATGAATGATTCCAAAACGAACGTTCAAATATTTAGATTTAATTGTCATAGTTTAGTAGACCTATCGACCGGATTTTCTTTCCATACTTCGGAGAATATTCCGGTCAATGAATAAGGTTCGGCCTCGATTAAAACTGTCTGATGATAAAAAAGCTGACAATGAAACCTAAAAAGATGACTCGGGAACAATACCGAAGTCATCTTAAAGCCGTCTTAAAAAACAGAGATCATTTATTTTTATCATACCCAGTACAAATTCGAGGATATAAAAATGAATATTTTTGTTTTTTTATTCTTTGACATTCATCAGTCTTAAACTGTTCAGTGCTACCAGAAGAGTTGCCCCCATATCGGACATAATAGCTATCCATAGGGTGAGCCAGCCCGGGATGACCAAGAGTAATGCAATCGCTTTGATACTGATAGCGAACGCGATGTTCACTTTGATAATATTTAGGGATTTTCGGCTCAATTTTATCGTAAACGGTAGTTTGCTCAAATCGTCGCCCATCAGGGCGACATCTGCTGTTTCCAAAGCGGTATCCGTTCCAGCACCACCCATGGCAATTCCAACAGTAGAGGCAGCGAGTGCCGGAGCGTCATTTACGCCGTCCCCGACCATCGCGACATTGTCGTACTCAGCTCGCAAGCGTTTAATGACATTTAATTTATCCTCTGGCATCAATTCTGCCTGGATTTCGTTGACGCCAACTTGCTGGCCGATAGCTTTGCCTGTCCCTTTGTTGTCACCCGTCAGCATAATTGTCTTTTTAATACCCATATCATGTAGTTTCCGGATGATTTCTTTGCTGGATTCCCGGACTTCGTCGGCTACGGCGATAACCGCCAATATGCTTTGTTTCGTTCCGATAATCATCGAAGTCTTACCTTGCTGTTGCAGAGCCGTTACGGTTTGGTCCAGATTATTATCAATACTTTCAACACCTAGCTCGTTAAAGAGAAGCGGGCTTCCGATAAAGTAGGTGGTGCCGTCTATCGTTCCTTTAATGCCTTTTCCTGTGATGGAAGAGAAGTCCTCAACTCTGATAGAGGTGTAAGGTATGTTTTCCTCGTCCGCTTTTTTCATGATGGCAGAGGCCAACGGATGCTGAGAACGATATTCCAATGCCGTCACGATAGAAAGCAGTTCTCTCTCGTTTACCTGCTTGTTCGTGATTTTAAAGTCTGTGACGACAGGTACACCTTTGGTCAGGGTACCGGTTTTGTCAAATGCAATAGCTTTCAGCGCGCCCATTTCTTCCAGGTATACGCCGCCTTTAATCAAGACCCCTTTTTTGGCAGCATTACCGATGGCGGAAACAATCGAAATCGGCGTCGAAATGACTAAGGCACACGGGCAACCCACTATTAGAACCGCCAATCCTTGATAGACCCAGGTTTCCCAGCTGGCATCTCACGTGCGGCCTATTACAAATGGTTGAACCGCACCGTATCGGTGCGTCAAGAAGAGAACGAGAAGCTCCTGGAGGACATTCGTCTACTCTATGACCAGGCGAACCGTACATACGGCTACCGTCGGGTCACGATGACAATCAATCGGCTACGCAGGCAACAAGGTCTGTCCACGTTCAATGAAAAGCAAGTCTATCGCCTGATGCATATCCATGGGATCCAATCGATCATCCGCGGGAAGCGGAAGAGACATAAGAAGTCGATGCCACAGCATGTGGCCGAGAACCTGATGAACCGAGAATTCGGTGCGTCTCGGCCGGACGAGAAATGGTGCACCGACGTCACCGAGTTCAAATATGGTACCGGGAAGAAGGCGTATCTGAGCGCGATCATCGACCTGTACGACGGATCGATCGTCGCCTATCGTATCGGAAGGTCCAACAACAACGGGATCGTCTTCCAGACGATGATGCCAGCCATCGCGGGGCTCCGTCCAGGAGCGCGTCCGATGATCCATAGTGACCGAGGGCTCCAATATACCTCGAGAGGGTTCAAACGTATGGTGAAAGACGCAGGACTAATCGGCAACATGTCCTGAGTTGGTCGTTGTCTCGACAACGCCCCGATCGAGAGTTTTTGGGGCACTTTGAAAGTCGAGATGTACTACTTGCGTGAGTTCCAGGTCTATAGCGAACTCACGTCGGCCATCGAGACCTACATATCGTTCTACAACCATGGTCTACTCTAGAAACGACTAAACGGCTTGAGCCCTGTCGAATACAGGTCTCAAGCCGTTTAGATTGGTTTTCATTATTTGCCCTGTCTACTTGACGGGGAGCGGTTCAAATCGCAAAGGGCGATTTGGTTTGTCAATAGCCTGACTAATCGGGCGAATGGTGTTTTTGTGTTCAAAAATGAGACCATACCCTTATTCTTCTCCCGATTTTTTTGAAGTTTTCCCACCGTCTGCTTGCATGTTTTACGCGGTCTATATCCAATTGCTTGAATCTTATCGAATGTATAGGTCACTTTTTACTTGATAATTGGGAGCAATGATTTTCTTTTTTTGCGGCAATGGCTAATCTTACACGGGAATTGCGATTGTCTACATTCTGTTTTATGGCGTGGTAGACTTCTCCGTCTATGCCTTGTAATAAAACTATGTAAATCATTTCTAATAAATTATCGGTATGGACCTAAGGAACGGAGTCATCAAGGTGAACCCATGTCACATTGTCGAAGTTCAGCATGCGTTTAATGTGATCGCCACCCCATAAGAATTCGTTTCTGCACAGATGGCACCAAACCTTAGAACGACAATAGGTAGACCTTTGTCATTATAAGCGGATAGGGTTTGTTCAGAAAGGATTTTAGTGGAGATATGTTTCTGGGTGGTCATATGCGAGGGTGTAGACGTCAAGTTGATTTTGACACTTTTTGCTCGTTTGCCTTTTACACTTCTGCCGAAAACAATGATTTTCGGTTCCTCATCCGATGACTGTCGTCATCACTATGTATGATTTCGACGCGATGGAGTAAGCGGTCCAGTATCGCAGTCGTGATGCCCTGGTCCCCGATCAATTCGCCCCATTGATCGGGGCTTTTGTTCGAGGTCAGGATGATCGAGCTGCGCTCATAAAGGTGGTTGACGAGATGGAAGAAGAGATTGGCTTCTCGTTGGCCCATCGCCATGTACATCAGGTCATCGATGATGACCAGGTCCGAATCTCGCAACCTTTTTAACTGGATCTTCGACTTGCTTGAGAACTCTTCACTTTTTAATAGTTGGACGAGTTCGCCCATCGTGACGAAGTATACCTTGAACCCGTGGTTGACCGCCTCGATTCCCAGCCCCACAGCCAAAAACGTCTTTCCGACGCCCGGAGGGCCCAAGAGGATCAGGTTGTACTGTTGTTCGAGCCAGTTGAGTTGTTTCAACTGCTTCAGCTGTCGGGCGGTTAGTGCGGTCTGTTCCACTAAATTGAACTCCGAGAGGGATTTGATGAACGGGAATCGGGCCCACTTCATTCGTCTTTCCAAACTTTTAGCGTCTCGTTTTGCGCGTTCATGGTTCGTGATGGCACTTAGAAATTCGATATACGTCCAGGAGGCCATTTCGGCCTCTCTCAAAATCTGTGGGAGGGCGTCAGCCGTCTCGGCGAGACGAAGCTGCCGAAAGTCCTGTTGTAACTCGGAAACGCTTTGACTCATTTTGCCGTCACCCCTTTCAGGATGTCGGTGTAGGCTTGGATCGGCCTCGTTGCGACCTGTATCCCGGATTTCTTCGGACGTTCGGTATCGGGTTTTGTATCACACCCATCGTCCGCGAGGATCGCGAGATAGTGGACCACGTCCCGGAAATCGTTGGCGCTGAACAGACTCTCTTGCGAACACTTTTCCAGTGCTATCGTTAAGTGATTAGGATACATGGTCGCGACGTCCCTAATGATGTTGAACTGGTCACGTCGGTATCTCGGGTAACGCTTTGAGAGCTACCCAGATAATCGGACGCCGCCCCTCTGTCCTCGAAATAGGTGAGGACCTGTTGCTTCAGTTCTTCGATTCCTTTGGAACGATCCCGAAGGTGGTCACGGCTTTGAATCAGTTTTCCGCTCTCTTTGCTGACCCGGTGGTCTGCGATCACTTCTCCCTCGGGAGATTCGCGAATCAATAACCGTTCCTGTTCGGTCACCTCGAGGAACACCACCTTCTTCTTGACCGATGAGTAGGTCCCGATTGGGACGGTGTAACGGTTTGAGCGATAACGGATTGTGTTGTCCTTGCTGACGTTCCTTGCTATACTTTCGGTACGGATACTTTCGAAAGAGAGTAGCGATAAGACCGGTTGTAAGTGTTGTTTTTCGACGGAGAACACTTCAGCTGGTCTTTTTTTCGTTGTCTGATGGACGTTATGATTTCCAGTCCTCTCCAACCATCTCATGGAACGGTGGTTCCAATCCTCGATATGCCGGTACACTCGGCTGTCCGCGAAGTTCCGTTTGATGTACTTCACGACGTTCTCGATCATACCCTTCGACTCCGGGTCGGCCCTGCGACATAAATGAATCTTGAACTTCCGTTCGTTCACGTAGGCTTGAAACTCATTGGTCAATAGGACGTCACCTGCGTTCTCGTTGATTGCGATGAGGTGATCCTGGTCGTAGACGATTTCAGAAGGGCGCCCACCATAAAATTGGAACGCATTTTCGTGGCAGTGAATGGTGTCCTTGGTGGTGAACGGTCGTTCTCTCCATTCGGCATATTTCATCCGAGAGTGCGTAAGTAAGAACGCGATGAAATAAAGCTTTATCATTTTTCCATCTTTAGTCCGTTGTCTGGTCTCACCCCAGTCCACCTGTATTTGCTTGCCCATCGGTTGTTCTGGGATGGCCTCGTAATGGCGGACGACCCTTTTCTTTTCGATCTGATAGATTTCTCGGATTTCATTCACGTATGTCCTGACCGTGCTCGATCCGACCGACAGGTCGGGATATCTTTCAAGTAACCAGTCATGTACTTGTGCGCTGCTCAAATGCAGATACTCCTCCAACCATGCAATGATCCAGTCTCGGTAGGCATCGAGCTTCTTCTTTCGTGAACAGGCTTTCTCGTCAAATTCATGTAGGGCATCTTCATATGTCATCTTCAGGTACTTATATACCGTCGGTCTCGATATTTTTAGTGCTGTGCGATTTGAGCCACTTTCATGTTTTGCTGATACATTTGATGAATCTTGATATGTAACACTAACTTTTCCTCCAAATCCATTCCCTCCAGATAAAATAGCCTCAACTACTCTATCGGAGTTCTGTTCTGATTTTTCGGCAATAGTGTAAAATCGTATCGAGCAAAAACTGTCAATTTTATTCTAGCGTTCACAGAGGGATGAAGAATCGTCTAGGTATAGTGAACTCGAGACATAATTTCACTAGGAAAGACACTCTTTTTTGAATGAAGATTGTCTGAGCTTGTTCACGAGTTGATGCGACGTCATCGTCATCTTTTCCATGACATGAAGTAAAGTTGAGAAAAAACAAGGTCGATTTCGTGGAAACAGATAGCGCTTTCGTTATAATGAAAGACGAATCGATATAAATAGAGGTGAGACATAATGAAACAGAATAAACTATTGGTCATCGCGACGCTCTTCGCGGTCGCCTTGGTGGCCGTCGTGGTCGTCCTGATGAATCAACCGACCGAACAAGCCGAAACGGCGGCACCGGCGACGACAGAACACGTGTCGACGGAAGGCCAGCCGACGCTCGGCGATGCGGACGCACCCGTCTCGGTCGTGGAGTTCGGGGATTATAAATGCCCGTCTTGTAAACAGTGGGGCGAAACGGTCTATCCGAAGTTGAAGGAAGACTATATCGACACCGGAAAAATCAGTTTCAGCTACATCAACGTCCTGTTCCACGGACAAGAGTCGATTTTGGCATCGCTCGCTTCAGAGTCGGTGTATGAACAAGACCCGGACGCGTTCTGGGATTTCCATAAGGCGCTCTACGACGCGCAACCGGCGAGTCAGCAGCACGACGAGGCATGGGTCACGGTCGAGCGGTTGACAGAGATTGCGAGCGAGACGACATCGGTCGACGTGGCGAAGCTCGAGGACGATTTGAGTGAAAACTCGACGGTGCTCGAACAGGTGAGTCTCGATGACGGGCTTGTCAAAGAGCACGGTGTCCAGTTCACGCCATCGATCATGATTAACGGCGTCATGCTCGAAGACCCGTTCGACTACGAGACGATTGAGCGATTGATTGAGCAAGGCACACCATGAAGCAGTCATTTTTGACCCGTTATGGTCTGTATCTCGCTTGGCTCGTCGCCCTCACGGCGACGTTCGGCAGTCTTTATTTCAGCGAGATTCGTGAGTTCGTGCCATGTGAGCTCTGCTGGATTCAACGCATCTTTATGTATCCGCTCGTCATCTTGCTCGGGGTCGCCGTGTTCACGGACGACCGGGCGGTGAAGAAGTATGTATTGCCGCTCTCCATCATCGGCGGTCTGATTTCACTGTACCATTATTTGGTTCAAAAAGTACCCGGTTTCGCCGATATCAAGCCGTGCGTGCAAGGCGTACCGTGCAACGTGCAATACATCAACTGGTTCGGGTTCGTCACGATCCCGTTCCTTGCCTTGACGGCATTTACTTTGATCACGCTCCTCGTCTGGCGCGTGAGACGCAACTGACAATGAAGGAGATGGAACGTGTGAAGAAATGGATGCTCATTGGCTTGATTAGCCTGATGGCGGTGCTCGCCGCGTGCAGCAATGAAATTGAAGACCCGCTCAATTGGGAGATCGAGTCGTTCAATTATATGAATCAAAATGAAGAGATGGTCAGTCTCGATGATTTGAAAGGGAAGGTATGGATGGCCGACTTCGTGTTCACAAACTGTGAGACGGTCTGTCCACCGATGACGTACAACATGACGAAACTCAATGAAGCGCTCGTCGAGGAAGGCGTCGAAGACGTCCAATTCGTGTCGTTCAGCGTCGACCCGACCGTCGATACGCCGGACAAGATTCAAGCGTTCATGGCTGATTACGACTTGGCGAAAGCCGATTGGCAATTCTTGACGGGCTATTCGCAAGAAGAGATTGAGGCGTTTGCGCAACAAAACTTCAAAGCGCTCGTCCGCAAACCGTCAGAAGGCACCCAAGTGGATCACGCGACGTGGTTCTATCTCGTCGATCAGGACGGGAAAATCATCAAGGCGTATCAAGGATTCCAAGACGTGCCGATCGAGGACATCGTCAACGACATCAAGATTTTACAGAACTCTTAAGACGGCCCGTGCTGTCTCAGATTGTAGACATCACATTGTCTGCAGTCTTTTTTATTTGCCCGACCGGGCACAGTTCGCTTTTCTGAGGACAAACAGGGAGCCGCATCGAGACATTGTCGCTGCTGGACCTCCCTTTGCTTGCTGATCCCCTGGAAGTCTCGCCGTGCCCTTGGTCGGTCCACGCATCAATCCTTTTTTTCGTAACGTCATCGCTTTTTTATAATGAGGGACATAGAAACAGTTATGTAGGAGAATCGAATGATCAGGAAATCAACAAAATCGGAAAACCAACCGAACTCAATTGGAGATAGTAACGTTCGACGAACTCGTGCCAGCGAACCAACTGTTACGGAAAATCGAGACACGCATTTACAAAACGATGGTCGAATTTTTTGATTGTGAACGGAGATTTTTATAATAACAATACAATTACCACAAACGGGGACGCGAGCATCGGACTAAATCAAGCGGCATCCGTAAATTTTAGTGTATCTTCAACAACTGACTATTGTGCGTATATTTATTTGGATGGATATACTTTTTTTAAAATTATGACATTCTGTGATTAAATATAATTCAATAGTTTCAAAGTGGAAGTTGTAAATCGTACCATTATTTATATTAGATGAATTATAAAATTAAGTGCAATACCCCAACGTGAACGCAAAAAAAGCCCATAGCGGCGGCCTAGTGTAGAATGAAGTTACGACGCAAACATTCAGACGGAGGAGTCGCCATGAGCTATACCCATCTTACCACAACCGAGCGCGTGGAAATAGAGACCTATCTGGGGCTTGGGCGGCAGTCCTCGACCGTCTCGCGGGAGATCAGACGGAACACCGGGTAAAAATCGGAACGTGCACAGGAACGCTATGTGAGGGCGAAAGAGAACTGTGGCGCTAAGACGAAGCTCGACGACATGATGCGTCGCGACGTTCATCGAGCGCAAGGACCGGTTCTACCTCGTCCTACCAATCGCGAACCGCAGTGCGGCCTCGATTTTGGAGGTGATCAACACGTTCCATGGCGTCTTCCCAGAGGGGTACATTCATGACGGCGACGACGGACTGAGGCAAGGCGTTCAGCTGTTACGAGCGCATCCGGTCCTCACTTGGCATGCCACTTTATTTCGCCGACCCTTATTCATCACGGTAGCAGGGGAGCGATGTGAACCTCAACAGTCTTCTCCGCTAGTTCTTCCCGAAGGGTTTAAACTTCTCATAGGTCAGTGATGACGAACTAGCAGACGCACTCGCCAAGATTAATGCTAACCAGCATTTACTTACTGAAAAATTAAAATGGAATGTGAGGGAAGATTATAACTGCTACTAAGAATGTGAAACTAATAGTGGCTTTTTTCTCATTTAATAAGAAGGAATGAGAAGGGCAATAAATACAGACCTATCGTGGTCAAAAACAATAAAAATAATCCGGGATAAAAATAATTATCAACTGAACCAATAGGAATACTTAAGATGCTAAATGTACTGTTTGAAAACATACAAAATTTTTCAAGAAGGATATTACTTGTTAATTCTACGCATATAAGCAATAAAGATGAATAAAAAAGGTATTTATTATTAATCAAATCCAAAAAAAGTCCTAAAATTTGTTTATTAAAAGAAAATAATGTTCTAATATTATTCTGTAAGAAAGAAATAGAGGCTATTTGCTTCTTTAATACTTATTATAACTCAAAAGCAGAGGAATAAAATGAAAAAAATTTCCACTTTAACTTTAGCAACTTTACTTTCTGCTAATCTATTTATCCCATCAGTTGGCGCTGAAGAAAATGTAAACTACTTTATTGATAGCTTGAGTGAATTTTCACAAGAAAGTAAAGAAATAATGGATAAGAAAAAAGCTAGCAAAACTAATCAAAAGTTGACTAAAATAAACAACTCTAAATCTTTCAGTTATTCTGTACTCTCATCAAATGAAGGTTTACTTCCAGAAGAATTAACATTAATTAAAAATACTAGCCCAGAAGTTCTTAATCAATATAACGAATTGTTAGAAGAGGAAATCTCTGTTTTTTCTATCGCTGATGATGAAAATTTAGGAGGGAATTCTAAAGTGACGTATACACTTCCTAAAACTGGAGCAGAAATTACAGTGGTGACATCAAACGAATTAGTTGAATTGGCAAAAACTCCTCAAAATAAAGCTATTGTTCAAAGTCTTCAATTAACACGAAGTTTTGGTACATATTCTTATAAAATTGCATATAGTATCCGTGCGTTATTGTACCCTGATTCTACTTGTGGTCTTGTGACTACCTATACCACAAGATCTGATGGCTTAAGATTAACTGGGCACAGTACTAGTGGGACGTCGAGTATTTTTCCGACAGCAATCAAAGCTTCTTCGCAAGCAATTGATTCACGTGCTGAAAAAATCGGATACGATATTAACGCTATGGGATTATACAACGTTACTGTCGGTGGCTATAACGGAATTGGATTAATGTCATTTGATATGTCAATAACAAGTAAAGTGAGATGGGATGCTTCTACGTCAACTGGACTTAAAGTTACTCAAACGTATTCGCAAGTAGGAGATAAGTCTCGTTAAGCAGTATAATAAGTATTAAAAATATTTTTTAAGAAATGAAAACAATTTTCTAGAGGTACACCATTCTCCGGAATGGTGTTTTTGTTTGGTATCCATTTAGTAATTTCTTATCAATTTGAAACCGATTAAAGTAACAGCTTACTTTAATACAATGGTCATGGTATTATTTAATAAAATCATCGTTGTGTTAAAAGGAGGCTTATCATGTATACGATTGATGAGGCATTTGAAATCTTATCGAAGAACAAGCTCACAAGCCATAAGGAGACGGTCCGCAACTGGGTACGAAAAGGCGTGATCCAGGCAGAACCGCTCGAGTCACGTAAAAAAGGATATCGGATCAGTGAGGAGGCGCTCGAACAGTTCATCAAAGAACGGATGCCTGAAGGGTGGGAGCTGCATCCGGAGTCGGTGACAGGGGAAGCAAGGGATGTCATCAAGAATGAAGCAGAGGCCCCGTATCATGTTGAAGTCGATGTAGAAGCGATTAAAGAACGGGTCCGCGAGGAGATGTGGTATGAGCTTCTCGGTAAATTCGTCTTTGAAGACTATTTTGTCCTGAAGAAATCGGAGGTCAAGGCTGCCGTCGAGCATATGCGCTATTCAAAAGAGTTCGAAGCCGAGGTGTGGGAACGTTGCTCGGAGCACACGTGGGGCCACGCAACACCTCGAGTCCCGTACCTGCTCGATTACTTCATGTTCGAAGGAGAGCGGATTCCCTTCAATAAAGATTTCGGTGGAAGAGATGAGCAAATCATCCACGCGTTAATTGAGAAAATTCGGCTCGATAAAGTGAATCGAAAACGTAAATGAATATAAAAAGACATTCTCTTAGAAATGGAGGATGTCTTTTTATACAATCATCATTGTTTTAATTTTTGGGTTGAAATCATTCCCCGACCATTCCGACGTTGTCGTTATCACGCATATAGGGGTAGAGCCAATGGTCGCTCATAATCGGCATCGTGAAACCGGCGTCTTTCGCTTCCTGGATCGTCACCTGACCGTCTCCATTCGTATCTCATCACCAGCAGGCTCGTTCGTGGCTGGGGATTCCAACTCACTTTCTGTGAGTGCCTCGTTCAACTCGTCCGGATTGACCTTGTCGAACGAGTCGGTAACCACATTTCTTTTGACCGTATATGTGTATTGGTAATGTGATGTAATATAAGTTTTCGTATCTAGATATGTGATGATCATTTTAAAGTCAATCGCGCCGCCGTCCTTACGGATAACATGTCACCTGTCGAGCTTACTGTATTCGACGCCTGAAACCTTAACGACCGTCTGACGTGACACGGATCAATTTACAATGCTCATTCGTGGACGCACAATACTCGCAATCCCCATATTTGATATCGACAGGTCCTTCTGTAATAGTCGCCGCACTTGATTCCGTGGTGCCCGGCTCGGACGTCTTGATGTTTTTCCTCTGTCGTAAGTATTTTTTCTGTGTTCTCTACTGTAGAGGAACTGCTCTATTGGGAACATCAGGAAAATAAAGGTATAGCTTGAGGTGCGGCTGAGTAAGTGAAATTCATTTCCTTTCTCTTTGAATGAATAGTTTCAGTATTACCAATTCTTTTATTTATCTGACTGTGAATCCAAGTTGTTTGAGACTCGTGTATATCCAATTTCATCATTAAGGACCTCTGTTCGTTTGCTTACTCATCAAATATAAAAAACGAACATTGATAAAAAGATGAGTTAATGGACAATTAAGACAAAATGAAAAGGACTATTTAAAGCCCTTTTCATTTTTTGTGAAAAGATAAACAAATATGTCTTTCTAACGTTCGTTAACGGGAATTACTATTAGAAAAATCATTTTATGTTTTTCATTCAAATATTCACTTGAATATTGACCAAGGAAAGGTATATACTATATTCAAGTGAACACTTGAATATCAATGGGGTGATAATGTGAATAAGAAAGATACTTGTGAATTTTTTTGTTATGACGAGGAAAAGGTCAATCGAATACAAGGTGATTTAAAAACAATCGATATTGTTAGTGTTGCCCAAATGTTAAAAGCAATTGCGGATGAAAATAGGGCAAAGATTACCTATGCTTTGTGTCAAGATGAAGAGTTATGTGTGTGTGATATAGCAAATATTATTGGTATTACGGTGGCAAATGCTTCTCATCATTTAAGGACCCTTCATAAGCAGGGGATTGTAAGATATAGAAAAGAAGGAAAACTAGCGTTTTATTCGTTAGACGATGAACATATTAGACAAATAATGATGATTGTACTAGAACATAAGAAAGAAGTGAATGTCAATGTCTGATCAAAAGGCAATAACATCTGAACAAGAAATGAAGGCCTATCGTGTACAAGGTTTTACTTGCGCAAACTGCGCGGGTAAATTCGAAAAAAATGTAAAACAGCTATCTGGAGTTGAGGATGCAAAAGTAAATTTTGGTGCATCTAAAATTGTTGTTTATGGTAATGCAACGATAGAAGAACTAGAAAAAGCAGGTGCATTTGAGAATCTCAAAGTGACACCTGAAAAATCTGCTCGCCAAGCATCACAAGAGGTAAAAGAAGATACGAAAGAAGATAAAGTGCCATTTTATAAAAAGCACAGTACGCTGCTCTTTGCGTCCTTATTGATTGCGTTCGGTTACCTGTCCCAGAGTGTGAATGGGGAAGAGAACCTCGTTACTACATTATTATTTTTAGCATCCATGTTGATCGGAGGATTATCGCTTTTCAAAGTCGGTTTGCAAAACTTGTTTCGCTTTGAGTTTGACATGAAAACCCTTATGACAGTGGCTGTTATAGGTGGCGCTATCATTGGGGAATGGGGAGAAGTGGCCATTGTTGTCATTCTCTTTGCGATTAGTGAAGCTCTTGAACGATTCTCTATGGATAAAGCAAGACAATCCATTCGTTCATTAATGGATATTGCACCAAAAGAGGCACTCGTTAGACGAAATGGACAAGAATTGATGATCCATGTGGATGACATTGCCATTGGTGATATTATGATCGTGAAACCCGGCCAGAAGATTGCCATGGACGGGACTGTAGTAAGCGGCTATTCGGCTGTTAACCAGGCGGCCATTACGGGCGAGTCTGTTCCTGTTGCGAAAACGGTTGATGATGAAGTGTTTGCAGGTACTTTAAATGAAGAAGGCTTGCTTGAGGTAAAAATAACTAAGCTGGTAGAAGACACAACGATTGCAAAAATTATTCATCTTGTAGAGGAAGCACAGGGAGAACGTGCCCCATCTCAAGCATTTGTCGAAAAATTCGCGAAATATTATACGCCAGTCATTATGGTCATTGCAGCTTTAGTCGCTATAGTCCCTCCATTATTCTTTGATGGCAGTTGGGAAACATGGATTTATCAAGGATTAGCTGTTCTTGTTGTCGGCTGTCCTTGTGCATTGGTTATTTCCACTCCGATTTCCATTGTTTCAGCAATCGGGAATGCAGCGAAAAAGGGCGTTCTTATAAAAGGCGGTATTTATCTAGAAGAAATGGGTGCCTTAAAGGCCATTGCATTTGATAAAACGGGCACACTAACAAAAGGTGTCCCAGTGGTAACTGATTTTAATGTGTTGAACAAGCAGGCAAATGAAAAAGAATTGCTGTCCATCATTACTGCATTAGAATATCGTTCCCAGCATCCTCTTGCTTCAGCCATTATGAAAAAAGCAGAAGCGGAGAACATTAATTATTCTGACGTACAGGTAGAGGATTTCTCTTCTATCACAGGAAAGGGTATAAAGGGTATCGTAAACGGGACGACTTATTACATCGGTAGCCCGAAACTCTTTAAGGAATTATTGACTAATGATTTCGATAAAGACTTAGAGCAAAATGTTACTACTCTTCAAAACCAAGGCAAGACAGCTATGGTGGTCGGAACTGAAAAAGAAATACTTGCTGTGATTGCGGTAGCGGATGAAGTACGTGAATCAAGTAAAGACGTTATTCAGAAATTGCATCAACTTGGCATCAAAAAGACCATTATGCTTACAGGCGATAACCAAGGTACCGCGAATGCGATCGGCGGCCATGTTGGCGTATCGGATATTCAGGCAGAACTGATGCCAGAGGACAAATTAAACTATATTAAACAATTGAGATCCGAGTATGGAAAAGTAGCCATGATTGGAGATGGTGTCAATGATGCCCCTGCGTTAGCAGCTTCTACCGTTGGGATTGCAATGGGTGGAGCTGGTACAGATACAGCACTGGAAACGGCAGACGTTGCTTTAATGGGAGATGATTTAAGAAAACTTCCATTCACTGTGAAACTAAGCCGTAAATCCCTAAATATCATCAAAGCTAACATCACCTTTGCAATTGCCATTAAATTTATTGCCTTGCTATTGGTCATACCGGGCTGGTTAACACTTTGGATTGCCATCCTTTCAGACATGGGGGCAACTCTTCTGGTAGCGCTAAATAGTATGCGGCTTATGCGGGTCAAGGAATAAAAGGGAAAAGGGCTTTCTGGTTGTCTGGAAAGCCCTTTTTCTTACCATGTATAGAAATTTGGGGGTTAGTTACATTAAAAATGATTAAAAACGGGTATACGTTACAGGTTGGTTCACAGCAGTTTTAGGATTACATATTGCACGAAAACGGTTCTGTTTTTTCGTGAAAGACCGTTCGTTTATTTCATTCTGAAATCACCGGAGGAGGAAGCTAAAATGACAAAAGATGTCGATTTGTTAGTAATAGGAGCAGGATCTGGAGGTTATGTGGCGGCCATACGGGCGGCCCAGTTGGGGAAAAAAGTGGTTCTGGTAGATAAAGCAGAACTAGGGGGCGTTTGCCTTAACCGGGGGTGTATCCCATCAAAAGCTCTTATTAGTGCGTCTGAGCGGGTAAAACATATTCAACACGCCAGTGCAATGGGCATCAAGGTTTCTGGTGAAGTTCAAGTAGATATGCCGGAAGTAGTAAAGTGGAAAGACGGCATCGTGAATAAGTTAACCAGCGGGGTTAAGACCTTACTGAAAGGCAATGGAGTAGAGGTAATCAGTGGAGAAGCCTATCTTACTAAACCCTATACGGCTAAAATCAAAATGAATAACGAAGAACAAGTATATTCCTACAAAGATTTAATCCTTGCGATAGGATCTTTGCCTTTCGAACTAAAAAGTATGCCATTTGATAAAAAAAGAATCATTTCTTCCACTGAGGCATTGGTGCTGCAGGAAGTACCAAAACATTTAGTTGTGGTAGGCGGTGGTTATATTGGTTTGGAGCTGGGCACTGCTTATGCCAAATTCGGATCAAAAGTGACCATTCTCGAAGGGTCCAACACGATTCTTCCAGGTACCGATCCTATGCTTACAAATGTGGTAAAACGGCATCTAAAAGAACTAGGTATCACAGTTGTAACCAATGCTCTGGTCCAAGGCGGAGAAAACACAGGGGATGAAGTAAAAGTTCGTGTACAGGTTGATGGCAAGGAAGAAGTGGTTAACGGAGATTATTGCTTAGTTTCTATAGGAAGAAAGCCGAACACAGGGAAAATTGGGTTGGAAAATATCGGAGTAGAATTAGACGAGCGTGGTTTTATTAAGATAAATGAGAAATGCCAGACAAACGTGGAGCATGTTTATGCAATAGGTGACTGTGCTGGCGGATACCTCCTTGCCCATAAAGCTAGCTACGAAGGAAAAGTAGCTGCAGAAGTGATTAGCGGACAAAACAGCATCATTGATTTTCAAGCCATGCCTTTTGTTATCTTCAGTGATCCTGAAGTTGCCTACACAGGATTAACAGAGAAAGAAGCAAAAGAACAGGGATACGAAACGGTTTCCAGCCGTTTTCCATTCCAAGCGAACGGAAGGGCATTATCTGTTTCAGATGCAGATGGCTTTGTGCAGATTGTAGCCGAGAAGAACAGCAAAAGGGTGTTAGGCGCACAGATGGTAGGACCAGAAGTATCGTCGCTTATTGCTGAAGCAGTTTTTGCCATTGAATCTGGAGCAACTGCCGAAGATCTAAGCCTTACAATCCATGCCCATCCAACGTTGCCTGAGCCATTGATGGATGCGGCGGAAGGTGTGATGGGGCACGCCATTCACATGCTGAATAAAAAGAAATAATGTGAATGCAGCAGACCGGCACTTTTCATAAGTGCAGGTTAAACTTTTCATTTAATGGAGTGGGGGAATTAATGGACATTTTGTTTTACGTCCTAACTGCGGCTTTCGCAAATGTCCTGGGTGGCTTTGTGATCTTTCTTAAAAAAAATTGGTCTAGAAGGGGCTTAAATGGCTTAATGGCGCTGAGCGCCGGGATACTTTTCGCTATTGCGATTATGGATTTAATACCAGAAGCATTAGAAATTCAGGAATCCAGTGCCCTATATATTGTTATTGGATTTGGTTTGATCTTTTTGTTCCAGCAGTTTCTTGCACCCCATTTTCATTTCGGAGAAGAGACTCATAAACATTCTCATTCTCAAAGCACAACCTTTAGTGCTTTATTGGGCATGCTGGTTCACACGTTTTTTGATGGTGTCTCTATTGTAGCCAGTTTCAAAATAGACGAGAGAATAGGATTTGTTGTATTGATTGCTGTATTAATACATAAAATTCCGGATGGTTTAACGATTTCTTCCATCGTATTTGCAAGCTTTGAAAGCAAGAAGAAGGCGATAGGAGCATCTTTCTTATTGGGTCTATCAACGATAACAGGCGCGATCGCAGCCGTGTCTCTAACACAATTTTTTATGGTAGATAGCAGCATCCTCGCGATAGCTCTTTCCATTACAGCAGGAATATTTCTATACATATCTACCGTTGACTTGCTGCCTGTTGTTAGTGCCACTGAAGACAGAGTCGTTATTCTTTTCTTTTTTGTAGGGATATTGCTATATTTTGCTCTTCACTGGATAGGGGAGCTACTTCCCGTATATTTACACTAAGCAGGGGAGAACCTATTCATAACATTCAAACATACGTGTGAATGTTTTAATAACTTACCATGGAGTTGATAAAAGTGGCTTTGACTATTATTTCCGCAATTGGGGCTTTCTTAGTAACCAATATTGATGATATTTTTGTTTTGATGCTGCTGTTCTCTCAGGCAAATGCACAGGCTAGAGCGACTGGCGGTTTAAAGATGAACGCGCAGACAAAGAGTAACCGGATCTACCCTAAAGATATAGTCATTGGGCAATACTTAGGTTTTGCCTTGCTGGTTTTAATCAGTCTTTTGGGAACTTTTGGCGTCATGTTGATTCCAGAAAAATGGGTTGGATTGCTTGGTTTAATTCCGATCTATTTAGGGATTAAACTGTTTATTAAGGGTGAAGATGAAGATGAAGGTGCGATCCTCTCCAGTTTAAACTCAGGGAGATTTAACAAACTATTTATGAGTGTAGCCTTCATCACATTCGCTAATGGCGGGGACAATATCGGCATCTATGTGCCTTATTTTACAACTTTAAGTGTGAATGAACTGGTAATTACGGTTATTATCTTCTTTATAATGGTTGCTGTCTGGTGTTTTGTAGGATATCGTTTAGCTTCCTTCAGACATGTTTCTGAAGTTTTGGAGAAATACGGAAGATGGATTATCCCTATAGTCTTTGTTGGATTAGGGGTATACATCATGGCAGAGAACGAAACGTTTAGTGCCCTTTTGAGTTTAATAAATTATTAAAAAATAATCTGAACTGCCCCCCGTCAAGTAGACAGTGGAAATAATAAAAGTGATTTAAGCGGCTTTCGCTCTATATTCTTTAGGGCTGAGGCCGTTTAATCGTTTTTGGTATCTTTCGTGATTATAAAAATAGATGTACTCATTTATGGCAATGTTAAGTTCTTCAAAGGTCTGATACTTATGTAAATAATACTTTTCACATTTTAACGTGCCGAAAAAAGATTCCATTGGTCCATTATCAATACAGCGACCAACCCGTGACATACTTTGAGTCATTCCTGCCGCCTCTAATTTACGCTTGAACGCCTTAGAGGTGTATTGGAATCCACGATCACTATGAATCAGTGGGTGTTCTTGATGCAATCGTACGATTGCCTGGTCAAGCGTTTTAAATACCAGTTGATTATTATTAGAGTGTCCCAGCACATAGCTAATAATGGATCCGTCATAAAGATCACGAATCACACTTAGATAGGCCTTCTTAGATAGGCCATATTTAAATTCTGTCACATCCGTTACCCATTTCTCATTCGGCTTTTTAACTGTGAATTCACGGTTTAATACGTTCTCTGCCACATGTTGTGGTGACGACTTTTTGTGCCGTTTTCGCTTCTGGCGGATGACCGAACGGATCTCATGGATACGCATGAGACGATAGATGCGCTTCTCATTGTATGCCGGCAGGTCATGCTGGCGTCGTCTGCGATTGACCGTCATGGTGATCCGTCGATAACCGTAGGTCCCGTTCACCTGGTCGTAGAGGAGGCGGATGTCTTCCAATAGGCTCAAGTTCTCTTCTTCGCGTACCGAGACGGTACGCTTCAACCATTTATAGTAGGCGGCCCGTGAGACCTGCGCGATCTCGCACAGGAGCACGACCGGGAACGTGTCGGTCGTCGACATTTCCTCGATGACCATGTATCGCAATTGTAGCCTGATCTGGCTGATCAACCTCTCCTCTCGATTTCCTCCAACTTTTTTAGGAACAGGTTCTCGGCACGAAGGCGCTCGTTCTCCCGCTCGATCTGTTGAATGCGACGTTCGAGCTTCTCCTCGTTGGTCAGTTCCTCTTCTTGCTTCGTCCGTCCGCGCCGGTCCTCGAGCCCGTGCACGCCGTCGGCGTCATATTTTTTCGTCCACCCATAGACCTGTTGGTACGACACGGCGAATACCTCGGCCGTCCGTTGATAGTTCCGTCCGTTGTCCAGGCAATACCTGACTATCTCCATGCGTTCCTCGAATGTGGTCTTTCTCCCTTTTGTCATAGCTCGATCCATCCCTTTTCTCGAATCTGTTAACTCGCTATGACTAGTATACTTCTTAATCCATTTTCGAAGAACAGATCCATCACTGATTTGATAGTTGGAGAGGACTTCCATCGTGGTGGCCCCGTCGAGGTAGTCACGGACGGCCGCGATTTTCTGTTCCTTGGTGTACAGTTTCCATGTCTTCGATTCCTTCAATGCGTCACTCCCGCCGGTATCGAATTTCACTTTCCACACCCGGAGGGTATTCTCAGAAACGTGATGAGTCTCCATGATTTCCTTCCATGTATGCGTTTCTTCTTCCATCATGCGCAGTGCAGCCAGTTTTTGTTCGATTGAATGCCGACTTCTCGCCATAAAAAAACACTCCCCAATAGAATAAACAGATTTGTTATTTCATCTGTCTACCTATTGGGGAGCATATCATTCTTGAGTCAGTTATTCTTTTTGTTTATTTAGGGTCTTCGGAATATATAGTGGAATTACTTTCTTAATAGTTTAAAAACAACTGGTGTTTAAATCGGATTTTCTGGTGGGATGTTAGGATAATCAATAATATTATATAAAAGTATCAATCACATACGAGTGATACTTTGGGAAAAAATAAAATAGTCCAATTTACTTGACCGTGTACTATGGTACACGGTTTATAATATTCATGGGGTGAAATAAGATGATTTATCGCATTAGTGAGTTTGCAGATAAATGTGGAGTTAATAAAGAAACGATCAGATATTACGAGCGAAAAAATTTATTACAAGAACCTCACCGAACGGAAGCTGGTTATCGGATATATTCATATGATGACGTTAAGCGTGTTGGGTTTATTAAACGAATACAGGAACTTGGTTTTTCTTTAAGCGAGATTTATAAATTACTTGGTGTTGTAGATAAAGATGAAGTTCGTTGTCAAGATATGTTCGAATTTGTTTCTAAAAAACAAAAGGAAGTGCAAAAACAAATAGAGGATTTAAAACGAATTGAAACTATGTTAGACGACTTAAAACAACGATGTCCAGATGAAAAGCAATTACATTCGTGTCCAATAATAGAAACATTAACATGAGAGATTAATTAACGAAAGGAGCTTTTTTATGAATAAATTTAAGGTAAACATTTCAGGAATGACTTGTACGGGTTGTGAAAAACACGTAGAATCAGCACTTGAAAAGATAGGTGCTAAAAATATTGAGTCTAGTTATCGTCGTGGTGAAGCAGTATTTGAACTGCCCGATGATATTGAGGTTAAAAGTGCAATAAAGGCGATTGATGAAGCAAATTACCAAGCCGGAGAAATTGAAGAAGTATCATCACTAGAAAACGTGGCGTTAATTAATGAAGACAATTATGACCTTCTTATTATTGGTTCTGGTGCTGCTGCCTTTTCTTCGGCAATTAAAGCTATAGAATACGGTGCAAAAGTTGGAATGATTGAGCGTGGAACGGTTGGGGGAACCTGTGTGAATATTGGCTGTGTTCCGTCAAAAACTCTTCTTAGGGCAGGTGAAATCAATCATTTATCAAAAGACAATCCGTTTATAGGTTTACAAACATCCGCTGGAGAAGTGGATTTAGCTAGTTTAATCACGCAAAAGGATAAATTAGTGAGCGAACTTCGGAATCAAAAATATATGGATTTAATTGATGAATATAATTTTGATTTAATTAAAGGTGAAGCAAAATTCGTTGATGCTAGGACGGTTGAGGTCAATGGGGCAAAGTTATCTGCAAAACGCTTTTTAATTGCAACAGGTGCATCGCCTTCGTTGCCCCAAATTTCAGGACTTGAAAAAATGGACTATTTAACTAGTACAACACTTCTTGAGTTAAAGAAAATACCAAAACGATTAACTGTAATTGGTTCAGGATACATTGGAATGGAGCTTGGACAACTATTTCATCATTTAGGTTCAGAAATAACGCTTATGCAAAGAAGTGAGCGACTTTTAAAGGAGTATGATCCTGAGATTTCAGAGTCAGTTGAAAAAGCGTTAATTGAACAGGGTATAAACCTTGTCAAAGGGGCAACTTTTGAGCGTGTTGAACAAAGTGGAGAGATAAAAAGGGTTTACGTAACAGTAAATGGCAGTAGAGAAGTCATTGAATCAGATCAGTTACTTGTTGCCACTGGAAGAAAACCAAATACGGATTCTTTAAATTTAAGTGCAGCAGGTGTTGAAACTGGAAAAAATAATGAAATCCTGATCAATGATTTTGGTCAAACAAGTAATGAAAAGATTTATGCAGCAGGAGATGTGACTTTAGGACCACAATTTGTGTATGTAGCAGCCTATGAAGGTGGAATTATTACTGATAATGCTATTGGTGGATTAAACAAAAAAATAGATTTATCGGTAGTTCCTGCTGTTACGTTTACGAATCCGACGGTTGCAACGGTTGGTTTAACAGAAGAACAAGCAAAAGAGAAAGGGTATGATGTGAAGACATCTGTATTACCTTTAGATGCTGTTCCAAGAGCAATTGTAAACCGTGAAACAACCGGTGTATTTAAACTAGTAGCAGATGCAGAAACACTAAAAGTATTAGGGGTTCATATTGTATCTGAGAATGCAGGAGATGTCATCTATGCAGCATCATTAGCTGTTAAATTTGGCTTAACGATAGAAGATTTAACAGAAACCCTAGCACCATATTTAACAATGGCTGAAGGGCTAAAATTAGCTGCACTTACGTTCGATAAAGATATTTCGAAATTATCTTGTTGTGCAGGCTAAGGGAACTTTTTTACAACTCCCTATTCAAGTGAACCAGCTAATGCTTTAAGGGATTTTCTAAGTGCATTTGTGGTCACAAAAATAATTTAACACTGATGATTTCGACATCAAATCTATAATTGATACCTTAACACCGCAGAGTAATAAAGGATGAATAATATGTCAGACTTATTATCCCTACCAGACATTAAAACAATAGAACCGCCACAAGAAAATGAAACCGATATGATGTTTAAAGTTGAAGCAGTCGGACCACCTGAACGTTGTCCTGAATGTGGTTTTGACAAGTTGTACAAACACAGTTCAAGAAATCAACTAATTATGGATTTGCCCATTCGTTTAAAGCGAGTGGGCTTACAATTGAACCGTAGACGATACAAGTGTCGTGAATGCGGATCTACCTTCTGGGAACGCCTAATATCTGTAGATGAAAAGCGTAGTATGACCAAAAGGCTTTTAAAGTCCATTCAAGAGCAATCCATGTCTAAGACCTTTGTAGAAGTCGCAGAAAGCGTTGGTGTTGACGAGAAAACCATTAGGAACGTTTTTAAGGACTATGTGGCACTCAAAGAACGTGAATACCAGTTTGAAACTCCTAAGTGGCTTGGGATAGACGAGATACATATTATCCGTAGACCTCGGCTTGTATTGACTAATATTGAACGCAGGACTATTTATGACATCAAGCCTAACCGTAACAAGGAAACAGTCATCCAACGTCTTTCAGAAATCAGTGACAGGACTTACATTGAGTACGTCACAATGGATATGTGGAAGCCCTACAAAGACGCAGTGAACACTATCCTTCCACACGCTAAAGTTGTCGTAGATAAGTTTCATGTAGTTAGAATGGCTAATCAAGCCTTAGATAACGTCAGAAAGTCTTTGAAAGCCCATATGAGCCAAAAAGAAAGACGTACCCTTATGCGTGAAAGGTTTATCCTTCTAAAGCGTAAACACGATCTAAATGAACGTGAATCATTCCTCTTAGATACTTGGTTAGGTAATCTTCCTGCTTTAAAAGAAGCCTATGAACTCAAAGAAGAGTTTTACTGGATATGGGATACTCCTGATCCAGATGAAGGTCATCTTCGTTATAGTCAATGGAGACACCGTTGTATGTCCAGCAACTCTAAAGACGCATATAAAGACCTCGTGAGAGCCGTAGACAACTGGCATGTCGAAATATTCAACTACTTTGATAAAAGGCTCACTAATGCTTATACGGAGTCAATTAACAGCATTATTAGGCAGGTAGAGCGAATGGGTAGAGGTTACTCGTTTGATGCCTTACGAGCCAAAATCCTTTTCAATGAGAAGCTCCATAAAAAGCGTAAGCCACGATTTAATTCAAGTGCTTTCAATAAAGCTATGTTATACGATACTTTCAATTGGTATGAAGTGAATGATCACGACATTACAGACAACTTTGGTGTCGATTTTTCCACACTTATTAAGAATTTGGAGAAGGGTGATTTATAAGCCCTTTTCCACCATGAAATCCGAATACCCTTTATTTATTTAGGAGTCAGTATGTACTTTCTCACAAAAGATGAAAAAAATTAAAGAAGTACAAAAATATATAATGTCTTGATGTTTTAGGGAGCTATTCTTTGATGATAAAGTTAATGAGAGCTAATCAGGATTTTATTTCATTTTTAGGGAAGTCTGTGTCACGAAATAATTTTCGTGACACAGACTTCGAACAACCGCCAGGGCGTTAGTCCATCGATTGTTCCACGTGGATGATTGCCTCGAACGGTACATGAATGATTCCGTCCCGCTGATTGGCCAGCTCGACGGTCCGCTCCATATAGTTCGTCCGGTGCACAAAACCCTTGAATCGTTTCATCTCCCGCTTCTCCACATATTTTACCTCTACCAAATCTCCGCTGAAGATCGCGTCGTTCAGCACATTCTCATAGACC
>NZ_JACSJM010000008.1:0-43829 GCF_018617125.1 Exiguobacterium sp. s181 | reverse complement strand
CCGTTCCCATGCCGAACACGGAAGTTAAGCGTCTCAGCGCCGAAAGTAGTTGGGGGATCTCCCCCTGTGAGGATAGGACGTTGCCAGGCCAACGCAGAAGACGATCAAGCATATGCTTGATCGTCTTTTTTCATATTTTTATAGTTTAGGAGGAATAACAGATGGCTCCTGCTCGGGAAAATCCGTTTACATTTTTAGAGGTTCTGGAACAGCATGTTCGTGAACACCGCGTCTCTTTCCACGTACCAGGTCATCATAATGGTACAGTGGTTGATGATCGCTTACCTGATGCATTCGCAAAAGTCATGCCTTACGACTTGACCGAGCTAGCGCATTTAGATGATTTGCACGATACCTCGGGAATCATCGAGCAAGCAGAATGTGCATTGGGTAAGTTGTATGAGAGTAAAAGTAAATGGCTTGTCAACGGATCGACTGCGGGAAATTGGAGTATGCTCGCGGCAACAGTGAAACGTGGTGAACGGGTATATGTTCAACGGAACTCACATAAATCGGTTTGGAACGCAATCGAATGGTTAGGATTAAAGCCAGTCTTACTAACACCTACCATTGAACGTGGCACAGGCATCCCGACTGTCGTGACATTAGATACGATCGAACAGGCCATTCAAGAATATCCTGGAGGGAAAGCCGTCATGTTGACGTCTCCGACCTATTACGGGGATATGGCAGACATTCGAACGATTTCGGACTATTTGACATCATTCGACATTCCATTGCTCGTCGATGAGGCACACGGCGCTCATTTGATTCATCCACAGTTGCCACGTCGCTCTGCAATCTTCGAAGGAGCGAGCGCAGTCGTGCAGTCCGCTCATAAAACGTTGCCTGCCCTCACTATGGGGGCTTGGGTTCACTATAAAGATCATATCGATGAAGCGCGCTTGAAGCATGCATTATCTTCTTTTCAGACTTCGAGTCCGTCTTATCTCGTCATGGCTTCATTGGATTATGCTCGTTCTTATCTAGAACGTTTAACGGATGAGGAATGGTCCGCAATCCAAAAAAGCCATGCACAATTTGTTCTTGAATTAAAACGAGCTGGTTTTGTTGTAAAAGTCGGAGATGACTTTACGAAAGTGACGATTCTGACTTATCCGAAGAATGGATTGATCTTTAGTCAGCATCTCGCCTCAATCGGCATAGACATCGAGTTGGCGGCAGTCGATCATGTGTTATTCTGCTTGCCATTCAGGGAAATAAAGAAACAGGAAATCGAACATTGGATCAAATTAATAAAAAAAGCATCTACCCATGTGCCGATCATTGAAGACGATGAAACGATCTTTCCCTTCCCACAAACCGAGCGCGTGTCTGAACTCTATACGTCTGAAACAGCTCTTCCAATTCAGCGAGTTCTGTTCGACCAAGCAATCGGATTGATTTCAGCAGAGACGGTGATTCCATATCCACCAGGTATTCCATGGATTCTAAAAGGAGAGCGGATTACAGAAGAAAAAATCCGGGTGCTCCGGGAATGGATTTCTTTAGGGAGGAAGCTTCAAGCTAGTAAGCATGTTATGATAGAGCAAATTGACGTTATTGTAGAGGAGTTTTAAAACGTGAACGGAATGTTTATTACGGTTGAAGGACCGGATGGATCAGGAAAGTCCACACAGCTTCAATTATTAGTAGAAAACTTAAAACAAAAAGGATATGACATCGTCGTGACCCGAGAACCTGGAGGAACAACGGTCGGGAATCAGATTCGCGAAGTGTTATTGTCTCCCGATCATCATGAGATGACACCACGCGTGGAGATGATGCTCTATGCCGCATCACGGGCTCAGAACGTGGAACAAGTGATTCGGCCAGCGTTAGAGCGGGGCGCCATTGTTCTCTGCGACCGGTTCATCGATGCATCCATTGCTTATCAAGGATATGGATTGCAGTATGACCTTGATCAGATTCGGTCATTGAATGAATGGGCGACGAATGGTCTCACGCCCGATTTAACCTTTTTATTCGATTTGAATCCGGAACGGGCGAGTGCACGTATGAAAGATCGGGGACAGCTTGATCGGATCGAGAGTCGTGATCATGCATTCCATGAGCGTGTCTATGCAGGATTCCAAACGTTACTGAAACAGTATCCAGAACGCATCGTTCGGATTGATGCCGATCAATCGATTGAATGCATTCAAGATGAGGTACTTGACTATACGATCGAACGACTACAACAAGGAGGCGTACAAAAATGATGAAAATGGTAATTGCAATCGTACATGATAAGGATAGCGCACGTTTGTCCGACGCACTCGTCGAGCAAGATTTTCGCGCAACAAAGTTAGCCACGACGGGTGGATTTTTAAAAGAAGGTAATACAACGTTTATGATGGGGATTCCACAAGAGCGTCTTGATGATTTGATGGACGTGATTCAATCGAACTGCTCGAGCCGCGACCAAATGATCACGCCGATTTCACCGATGGGAGGACATGCGGATTCGTATATTCCTTACCCAGTCGAAGTACAAGTCGGAGGGGCGACGGTATTCGTCTTGCCGATCGAAGGATTCCATCAGTTTTAATGGGAGTTGGGCATATGCGTTTTCAAGAATTGAGCGAGTCGCAAACTGTCGTTTCTCGCATCATTCAAAATTCAATCGTTTCGAATAAAGTGGGGCATGCGTATATCTTCTCAGGAGATTATGAGCCTTATTTGATTGATACAGCCACATTGTTCGCCAAAGCCTTATTTTGTGAATCACCAGATGGTGCAGAGCCTTGTGGAGTGTGTCGAAACTGTCGGCGTATGGATTCTAAAAACATTGTCGACTACATCGAAGTGGAGCCGGACGGTGCGAGTATAAAAAAAGAACAGATTCAGCAATTGCTCAGTGATTTATCACTACGAGGTGCGGAAGGTGATCGCCAAGTGTACGTCATTCATCAAGCGCACAAGATGACGACTCAAGCGGCAAACAGTCTACTGAAATTCTTTGAAGAACCGGGAGTAGGAAAGCTTGCTATTTTAGTGACGACACAACCACAGTTGCTTCTTCCGACGATTCGTTCGCGCGCGCAACAACTTGCTTTTCGTCCAATCGACCGAGCTCAGTTGGCGCAAACGATGTCAGAAGAACTGTCCTGTACGTATGATTTGGCATACCTTGCCTTGACCGTTTATCCGAAATGGGATGACGCGAAAGAAGCGCTTGAGCAGGAGTGGTTTGTACAGGCGTATGGGCTAGTGGTACAATTAATTGAAGTATTGACGAAACGACCTCAAGAGTTGCTCTTGTTCGCACAAGAAAAATGGTTAGGGCATTTCAAAGGACGGAATGAGTTGCGAGTCGGTCTTGAATTATTCGAACATTGGCTAGAGGAGGCACTTCATTTAAAAGTGCGAGATATGTATGCTCCGAAGCTATTTAAGAATGAGGCCGCCTTGTACAACGCATTTATCCAAAATCGATCTGTCACGAAGCTTACACATGCGATTGAAAGTGTACATGCGGCCATTTGGCGACTTGAGGCAAACGTCAATCCTCAATTAACGTTCGAACGACTTTCGTTCGATTTGCAGAAAGGATAGAAGCGCGTGCTTGAAGTAGTTGGAGTCCGTTTTAAAGAAGCGGGAAAAATCTATTACTTTTCACCAGGCGATGCAACGCTTAAACGTGGGGACCATGTCATCGTTGAAACGGTACGTGGCATTGAGTATGGGGAAATCGTCCAAGTCAACAAGCAGCTCGGCGAAGACGAAGTCGTCCTGCCGTTGAAGACAATCCTTCGTGTCGCGGACCAAAAGGATGCGGATATCGTACGCGATAATCGACTGGCAGCCGTTGATGCTCACGCCGTCTGTGAAGAAAAAATTCGAGAACATCAATTAGAAATGAAGCTAGTTGATGTTGAGTATACATTTGATCGCAATAAAGTGATCTTTTATTTTACTGCCGAGGGTCGCGTCGACTTTCGAGAATTGGTAAAAGACTTAGCTAGTGTGTTTCGGACACGAATCGAGCTCCGACAAATCGGTGTTCGTGATGAAGCGAAACTCCTTAGCGGGATTGGGCCATGTGGTCGGGTTCTTTGCTGCTCGTCATTTCTTGGGGAATTCGAACCGGTCTCGATTAAAATGGCCAAAGACCAGAATCTCTCGTTGAATCCGAATAAGATCTCTGGAGTATGTGGTCGTCTGATGTGCTGTTTGAAATATGAGAATGACACATATGAAGAACTGAAACGTGATTTACCAGACGTCGGCAAGCGAATCAAAATTCCAGAAGGTGATGGTCGGGTAATCGGTCTTAACATTTTGGACCAACTCATTCAAGTTGAGCTCCACGATCGGACGCGTGTCGTCACATATACGATTGATGAACTCGTTGAAGTGGGTGCGATTAAACGAAAACCGTCAAAACAGTGATGGGGTGCTGAGCAGTGGAAAGAATGGACAAAAAAGAAGTAATGATGCGGGTGGATGCGATCGAGCAACAGATGCAGCTCCTCACCGAACATTTAGGCGTGTTAAAAGAGCAGCTCGCTTATTTGCTTGAAGAGAACCAGCATATGTATCTAGAGAATCATCACTTACGCGAAAAAGTCGAACAATTGGCAGAAGTTGATACGACAAATGGTGATTCACAAATCGCATTGTCTGGGAAAGGGCAGAACAATTTGGCTGCGCTGTATCAAGAAGGATTCCACATTTGTAACCTCCATTACGGACAGGTACGAAAAGATGGGGACTGTCTCTTCTGTTTGTCGATGCTCAATAAACATTAATACGGGGCGATAGATAGGGGTTCCCTATCCGTCGCCTTTCTTTTATAGAAGGAGGAAACGATGGTAACGGTTAAGGATGGAGAACGCCTTGATGATTTGCTCGGACGTCCAGGTAAAATCATTCAAAGTGATGATGTGTTCTCATTTTCATTAGATGCGGTACTGCTTGCAGAGTTTGTATGGGTGCCTATCCAAAAAGGACAACTGGTCGATTTGTGTGCTGGCACCGGGGCAATCCCGCTCTTTTTGTCATATCGTACAAAAGGAACGATAACAGGTGTGGAGATTCAATCGAAACTGGTCGACATGGCGAATCGAAGCATGGCGGTCAATCGTCTTGAAGAGCGAATTCGAGTGGTGGAGGGCGATGTGAAAACGGCAGCGACGCAGCTCGGGCATGCACGATATGACGTAGTCACATGTAACCCGCCCTACTTTTTAGCGAACGAGACGTCACTCCGAAATCAAAATGAGCATCATACGATTGCGCGCCATGAAGTGCTGTGCACGTTAGAAGATTGCATCAGGACGGCCAGTCAACTCGTCAAACCGGGAGGGAAAGTGGCGTTCGTGCATCGGCCAGAACGTTTACTGGATATCCTGACGTTGATGCGTGCGTATCGAATTGAACCAAAACGAATGCAACTCGTTTACCCGAAAGCGGGACGCGAGGCGAATACCTTATTAATCGAGGGATCGAAAGATGGAAAAGCAGGTCTTAAAATTTTACCGCCATTTGTTGTCTATGAAGAAGACGATACGTATACAGAAGCGATGCGAGCTATTCTCGATGCCTAAACATTATACGTACATCTTGGAATGCGGTGATGGAACGTACTACACGGGCTATACGACAGACGTGGAAAAACGACTCCTTGCACATAATGCCGGGAAAGGTGCGAAATATACGAAAGCCCGTCTCCCTGTACGACTTCGGTACGTACAATCGTTTGAGACGAAGCGGGAGGCCATGCGATACGAATGGTCCATCAAGCAATTGACCCGAGCACAAAAAGAGAAGTTGATGGAGGGGACGACCAATGAATTCACAGAAGAGCTATCAAACTGAACAACCGACGTTGTATGTCGTGCCGACCCCAATTGGGAACTTGGAGGATATGACGTATCGCGCGGTACGGACCCTTCAGGAAGTAGACTTAATCGCAGCGGAAGACACACGACAAACGATGAAGCTTTGCCGACACTTTGACATTGCGACAAAATTGATTAGCTATCATGAACATAATAAAGAAGTGAGTGGACCAAGACTGATTGACGATCTGTTGTCCGGAAAATCGATTGCCGTTGTCTCAGATGCAGGTATGCCTGGAATTTCAGACCCGGGAAGCGATCTCGTGCGATTAGCCATTGAGGCAAACATCCCGGTTGTCGTCTTACCCGGTGCGAATGCAGCACTTACGGCACTCGTCGCATCCGGTCTTGCAACTGAACGTTTTCTCTATTACGGTTTCTTGCCGCGTAAGAAGAAGGATCGGGTTGAGATTCTCGAATCGATTCAATACGAACCTGGCACCGTCATTTTTTATGAGGCTCCTCATCGTTTGAAAGAGATGTTGACAGCGATTCGACAAGTGTTCGGGAATCGACAAATCGTATTAGGTCGTGAACTGACAAAAACGTTTGAAGAGTTTTTGAGAGGAACTGTGGATGAGGCGTTGACATGGTGTGAGGGTGAAGTGCGTGGTGAGTTTGTCGTCTTGGTGAGTGGAGCGACAGAGGCGGCACCTAAGACAACATGGTGGGAAACACTATCTGCATACGAGCACGTGGTTCACTATATCGAAGAAGGGCTGAAACCAAACGCGGCAATCAAACAGACTGCGAAAGACCGCGGCGAGTCTCGGAATGATGTATACGATACGTATCATCAATTGCATAAAAAAGAGTAAGCAAGGAAATCCTTGCTTACTCTTCGCTGTAGTAATTTTCGAGCATGTTCTTCAACTCAACGAGAACACGTTGTGCACCTTCTGGTGACAAGATGAGTTTGCCGTCTGCCAATTTGAAGTTATCATCTGATACTTCGCCTGTAACTTGGCAAGTCATGTTTGGCTTATATTTTTTCAAAACGATTTGATCGTTGTCGACGTAAATTTCGAGAGCATCTTTCTCTGCAATACCGAGTGTACGACGCAATTCGATTGGAATAACGACACGACCAAGCTCATCAACCTTACGTACAATACCTGTAGATTTCATTTTGTGTTTCCTCCTCCAATGATGTCGAAATCTCGTGGTGACATGAATCGTCAAAATTCGACAATGTGACTACAGCAAAAAGCATACTAAACTTTCCAATTGCAGTCAACTGCTTACTATCTGGAAAAGTAAATTTTCGAAATTTGTCGAATCAAGAACGATATATACCTAAATTTCCCCGTAAGTTTGAACTTGAAACAAAGAAAGGGTATTTTTGGAATATTTATGACGAAGAAAACGCAAAAAAATTCCAAACAATTAGGTTTGGAAATTCTTTTGTCGAACCGTGTATAATGGAAATTGCATATGTCGAAAGGATGGAGAATAAATCATGGCGAAGCCGACTTTTTATATTACAACCCCAATTTATTATCCGAGTGCAAAACTGCACATCGGTCACGCATATACCACGGTAGCAGGTGATGCGATTGCGCGCTACAAACGCTTAAAAGGGTTTGACGTCCGTTATTTGACCGGAACGGATGAGCACGGTCAAAAGATTCAAGAAAAAGCGAAAGAGGCAGGCGTGACGCCACAAGCTTTCGTGGATGAAGTCGTGGAAGAGATCAAGGTCTTATGGGACCGTCTCGAAATTTCGTACGATGACTACATCCGTACGACAGAGGACCGCCATAAGAAAGTGGTCGAGCATGTTTTTGAGACATTACTTAAAAATGGGGACATCTACCTCGGTGAGTACGAAGGATGGTATTCCGTACCGGATGAGACGTACTACACTGAATCGCAGCTCGTCGATGGAAAAAGTCCTGACAGCGGACATCCGGTCGAGCTCGTTCGTGAGGAGTGCTACTTCTTCCGTCTCAGCAAATACGCGGACCGCTTGATTGAATATTTTGAGTCACATCCTGATTTTATTTTGCCAGAATCTCGTAAAACCGAGATGATCAATAACTTCTTAAAGCCGGGTCTTCAAGATTTGGCTGTATCACGCACGACGTTTGATTGGGGCGTCCAAGTCCCATCGAACCCGAAGCACGTCGTGTACGTATGGGTCGATGCGCTCACAAACTATATCTCATCACTCGGATACGGTACAGACAACGATGAACTCTTCAACCGTTACTGGCCAGCAGACGTTCATTTGGTAGGGAAAGAAATCGTACGTTTCCATACGATCATTTGGCCAGCCCTCTTAATGGCGCTTGATCTTCCATTACCGAAGCAAGTATTTGCGCACGGATGGTTGCTCATGAAGGATGGGAAGATGTCGAAATCGAAAGGGAACGTCGTGGACCCAATCCCATTGATCGACCGTTACGGCCTCGACTCGGTCCGCTATTACCTTCTCCGTGAAGTTCCATTCGGAGCGGATGGCACGTTCACACCGGAAGCGTTCGTTGACCGCTTGAATTTTGATTTAGCGAACGACCTCGGAAACTTATTGAATCGCACCATTGCGATGATTAAAAAGTACTTCGACGGAAACATTCCGGCATATAACGGAAATGTCACGGCATTTGATGCAGAATTGTTGAACGTGGTGAAAGAGACGACACGCAAAACAGAAGAAGCCATGGAGCACATGGAGTTTTCGGTCGCGCTCACAAACATTTGGCAACTCGTCAGCCGTGCGAATAAATATATCGACGAGACGCAACCATGGGTTCTCGTGAAAGAAGAGTCGAAGCGCGAAGAGTTGGCTTCTGTCATGACACACCTTGCGGGCGTACTTCGTCATGTTGCTATCATGATTCAACCATTCATGACGCGCGCTCCAAAAGAGATGTTCCGTCAGCTCGGACTCGAGGGAGAGGACATGTCATGGGAGGCGTTGGATACATTCGCAGACTTTAGCAATGCGGTCGTGACGGACGGGACACCGATTTTCCCACGTCGTGACGTGAAAGAAGAAGTCGATGCAATCCAAGAAATGATGCGTCAGGCGTCTAAAGCACGGATTGAAGAGACGGAGACGGCATCAGTAGAAGAAACTGACGAAGACATTCGTCCTGAAATCACGATTGATGTCTTCGACCAAGTCGAATTCCGTGTCGGTCAAATCGTCGAAGCCGATAAGATTAAAAAAGCGAAGAAACTGTTGAAACTTCAAGTCGACCTTGGGAAAGAGACACGTCAAATCGTGTCTGGTATCGCTGAATGGTATGCCCCTGAAGATTTGGTTGGCAAGAAAGTCATCGTTGTCGCAAACTTGAAACCAGTCAAGCTCCGTGGAGAACTCTCGCAAGGGATGATTCTAGCGGCGGATCGTGACGGGAAACTCGAGCTCGCGACGGTCTCAGACCAGATGCCGAACGGTGCCATCGTCAAATAATGGAATGGGGGAGACCGCGGTCTCCCTCTCTTTTTCTAAGGAGGAAACAAGATGTTGATTGATACACATACGCACATCAATGCGGAACAGTTCAGTGAAGACGTGGAGGAGACAATTGTGCGAGCGAGAGAAGCGGGCGTTTCTCCGTTACTCGTCGTCGGATTTGATACACCGACCATCGATCGAGCCATTGAACTGGCGGAAACGTACGAAGATATCTATGCCATTGTCGGATGGCATCCTGTCGATGCGATTGACTGTACGGATGCGGATTTAGCACGAATCGAAACACTCATGAGTCATCCGAAAGTCATGGCACTCGGTGAAATCGGACTCGATTATCATTGGGACAAATCACCGAAAGATATGCAACAACGCCTCTTCCGTCAACAAATCGCCATTGCCAAACGGACGAATATGCCGATTGTCATTCATAACCGAGAAGCAACGGCAGATGTCCTTCATATTTTAGAAGAAGAGCATGCCGAAGCAGTCGGTGGTGTGTTCCATAGTTACAGCATGTCCGTCGAACTTTTGCCTCGTTGTTTAGACTTGAACTTCTATATTTCGTTAGGAGGACCGGTCACGTTCAAAAATGCGAAGGTTCCGAAGTTGGTGGCGCAAGAAGTGCCGCTGGATCGTCTGCTTGTCGAGACGGATTGCCCGTACTTGACCCCAACACCGTTCCGGGGAAAACGTAACGAACCAGCATACATCAAATACGTAGCTGAAGAGATCGCCACCCTTCGCGATATGCCGTACGATGAGCTCGCTGCAGCCACGACAGCCAATGCGAAGAAGTTGTTCCGACTCCCATGATCAAGCGTGTATTAGCGAGTATCGGTATTATTGCGACGGCTTCTGTGGCGTACGTGATGTTACAACCTGAATCGATTCGAATCGTCGACGACGGTGTGGTCATCGAGCATGAAACACGAGCTGACTCGGTTCTCGAGGTGCTTGAAGAGTTAAATATCACACTAGATGAATCAGATTATGTCACACCGGCGCTCAGTGAGGATGTACCGGACGACCGCTTGATTCGGATTGAGCGTTCACACGAGGTTTCGCTCCAGATTGGCTACGGTCAAACGGAGACAGTGCAGACGCGCGAGCGGACCGTAAAGGATGTCTTACTACGATACGGAGTCACGGTACGGGACGGAGATACGGTGTATCCATCGGTCCGTACACCGGTGACGAATGGGATGACGATTCGATATCAACCGGTCGTGGCCGTGAATCTCATTGTCGGTCAAGAGGCGTTGACCATTTATACAATGGCTACGGATGTGGAGCAACTCTTAATGGAAGAGAACATCGATGTGACGGAAAGTGATACGGTCATGCCGGCTCCTTCCACACCGATCCGAGAAGGGTTGACGATTACGGTCAATACGAATCGTAATGTCGTTCAATATGAGAGTGAGTTGATTCCGTTTGAAGTGGTTGAGGAAGAGGATGACACGCTCGAAGAAGGTGTGAAGCAAATGGTGCAGGTCGGGGTTCCTGGACTTGAACGGACAAGGTATGCACTTACTGTGGAAAATGGTACAATTACAAATCGTACGAAAACAGATGTCGAGACATTGCGTAAAACGATGCCGCAGATTATCAAAGTGGGAACGAAGAAAGTCACGGAACCGGTAACCGACGCTGAGTCGACGACCGCGGATGAATCGAGCCCATTCATTCCGGAAGCTGAAGTCGAGATTGCCGAACCGCCGAAAACAGATGACGTACTTGATTTTTCATCCGCAAAACAATTGCTTGTGGAAGCGACCGCTTATACGAACAATCCGGAAGACACGGTGACGTATGACGGACGCGTGCTGACAAGAAGCGGATATGATGTGACCGACACGATTTTGTATGAAGGCATGCGCATCATCGCCGTCGACCCTGCCATCATTCCACTCGGGACTCGCGTGTATGTCGAGGGAATCGGTATGGCGATTGCTTTGGATACAGGAAGTGCAATCAAAGGGCAAAAAATCGATATCATGATGGATGAAAAGGAAGAGGCCGTAACGTTTGGTCGTAAACCACTCACCATCTGGGTGATTCCAAAGCAGGAAGAAGAGAAAGAAGGATCAGACAATGCGTGAGAAAATACAAGAAATTATCGTCGTAGAAGGGCGTGACGACACGGCGCGACTTCAAGAAGTGTTCGACGTCGATACGATTGAAACGAACGGGTCTGCCGTATCCGATCAGACGATTGAACGAATCCGTCGTGCTCAGGAGAAGCGCGGGGTCATCATTTTGACGGACCCAGATTATCCAGGAGATCGTATTCGGGCGATTGTCGAGGAACGCGTCAAAGGATGTAAGCACGCACACTTGCCTCGGGCCGAGGCGAAGGACAAGCGTGGGAAAATCGGTGTGGAACATGCGAGTCCGGAGTCACTTCGCCGTGTCTTAGGAGCAGTGTTTGAACCGCGTGTCGAAACGGACCAACCAATCGTCACACGGAAAATGGTGTTGGAGGCGGATTTAATCGGTGGAGCAGCGGCCGCGACGCGTCGGAAGCGACTCGGGGTGTTGCTTCGAATCGGTGAGCCGAATGCCAAACAATTTGTAAAACGGGTCGAGGCGCTCGGCGTCACGATCGAAGAGTGGGAGCAGGCACTTGCTCAATTAGAGGAGGAACAGGGTTGAAAGACATTGCAACAATCCAACGAACGAAAGCGATTTTAGAGCGACATGGGTTTTCATTCAAAAAATCGCTCGGTCAAAACTTTTTAATCGATTTGAACATCTTGAGTAAAATTGTCGGAGCAGCAGAACTGAGTGAAGTGAGTGGTGTCCTTGAAATCGGTCCCGGAATCGGCTCATTGACCGAACAATCGGCCAAGCGTGCCAAAAAGGTCGTTGCGCTTGAAATCGACCAACGTCTTTTGCCGATTTTAGATGATACGATGTCGCCTTATCCGCATGTGAAAGTCATCCATGGGGATGCATTGGAACTGGACTTACGGGAGATCGTGGAGCAAGAATTTTTAAACGAAGGTATTGAAGATATTTCGGTGGTCGCCAACTTACCTTACTATGTCACGACACCGATCATTATGCGATTGCTTGAGAGCGGTGTTAAGTTCCGCTCGCTCGTCATGATGATTCAAAAAGAAGTGGCAGAACGGATTGGAGCAAAACCTGGCACGAAAGCATACGGCTCGCTATCGATTGCGATTCAGTATTATGCGGAGGCGGAAGTCAGTTTCATCGTCCCGAAAAACGTGTTCATCCCAGCACCGAACGTCGATTCGGCCGTCATTACACTACGAATGCGTAAAGAACCGGCCGTACAAGTGAAAGACGAAGCATTTTTCTTTGATGTGGCCCGAGCAAGCTTCGCTCAGCGCCGTAAAACCATCCTGAACAATTTGACAAACTATATCGGGAAAGAACATAAGGTCGAACTCGAACGTTCGCTTCACGAGGCTGGAATCGATCCGAAACGTCGTGGAGAGACGTTAAGCCTAGAAGAATTCGCACGTTTGTCTGACACAATTTTACCACTTAAAAATAGTTGACGACCTGAAAACGAGTCGTTATAATATTAATCTTTATTTTCATATTCAATTATGCTATACTTGTAACAGTGAGGTGAAGCGTATGCCAAAGACGTTACAAGAAATCAGACAAAAACTCGAATCGCATGTTGGTGAACGATTGACGTTGAAAGCAAACGGCGGTCGTAAGAAAGTTGTTACTCGGTTTGGAACGCTCGTTGAGACATATCCTGCGGTGTTCGTTGTGAAATTGGATGAAGACCTGCATAATGTGGAACGTGTCTCGTATAGCTACGCTGATGTCCTAACGGATACAGTTAAAATTGAATTCGGTAATTGATTTATAAATGAGGGGCGGATGCATTGGCAGCTGCTTCTTTTTTTGTGCGCCCGTTTACGGTACAATGGCGAACAGGAGACAAATGGGAAGGGTGAACGTGATGCGCACGATCAGTGTGAAAGCGCCGGCAAAAATTAATTTGACACTTGATGTCCTTGGAAAGCGTCCGGACGGCTATCATGAAGTAGAAATGGTAATGACGACAGTCGACTTGGCAGATCGCTTGGAGTTGACAGTTTTAGAGTCGGATGAGATTCGGATTCAATCAGAACACGCCTATGTGCCGAATGATCATCGGAATTTGGCGTATCGAGCAGCAGAATTGTTGCGCGAACGTTTTAACATTCAGCAAGGGGTCGAGATTGTGCTCGATAAACAGATTCCCGTGGCAGCTGGCCTTGCAGGTGGCTCGAGTGATGCGGCGGCAACGCTCCGTGGGATGAACGAACTGTTTTCATTGAACTTGTCATTAGAGGAGCTAGCAGAGCTCGGTGCCGAGATCGGATCGGACGTGTCGTTTTGTGTCATCGGTGGCACAGCCATTGCAAGAGGTCGTGGTGAACAGTTAGAAATGATTCCGTCCCCGCCACCGTGCTATGTCGTTCTCGGTAAACCGAAAATTGGGGTATCGACGGCAGATGTGTATCGGGCAGTGCGTATGGAAGAGGTATATCATCCTGATACCGATGCCATGGTGGAGGCGATTCGTCAAAAAGATTTTCATGGAATCTGTGAACACCTTGGGAACTCACTTGAGAGTGTGACACTCAAGCTGCACCCGGAAGTGAAACAAATCAAAGAAACGATGCGTCATTGCGGAGCGGAAGGTGTTCTCATGAGTGGAAGCGGACCGACCGTGTTTGCGCTGATTGAACACGAGCAAAAAGCGCATCGAATCTATAATGGATTGAAAGGATTTTGCCCAGAAGTGTTCGTCGTTCGGATTCTCGGCAAAAGACATTGAACAAAAACGAATGAAAGTGATATATTCTCAATAGAACATTCGTTTATTATTGAAGATGTGAAGGAGAATCCGTATGAAAATTCGTAGAAGTGGTCGTCTCGTCGATATGACCCGTTATTTACTTGATCATCCGCATCAGCTTGTCTCGTTGTCGATGTTTTCAAGTCGTTATAAAGCTGCAAAGTCGTCGATTAGTGAAGACCTTGTCATTGTCAGTGAAATGTTGTCCCATGATGGGATTGGAAAACTGGTGACTGTCCCTGGTGCAGCCGGTGGTGTCATGTTCATCCCGGGATGGAGTAAGGAAAAGTCGCTGGAGATGATTGACACGCTCTGTGAGCAACTATCAAAACCGGAGCGTCTCTTACCAGGAGGCTATCTCTACCTCACGGATGTACTAGGTAATCCAAGTCAGGTGAAACCGATGGGGCAGGTCTTTGCGTCCGTCTTCGCCGACCGTAAAGTCGATGTGGTCATGACGATTGCGACGAAAGGGATTCCACTTGCCTATGCGGTCGCTGAGCAGTTAGGTGTTCCGTTTGTCATCGTTCGTTCGGATAGCCGTGTCACAGAAGGCTCGACCGTCAGTATCAATTATGTATCGGGTTCATCGAAAGCGATCCGTACGATGGCGCTCGCACGTCGCAGTCTGCCACGTGGTGCGAATGTGCTCCTAATTGACGACTTTATGAAGGCCGGCGGAACGATTCGTGGGATGATGAGTCTCTTGAATGAATTCGAGGCTAACCTTGCGGGCGTCGGTGTCTTGATGGAGGCCGAAGGAGCCGAGAAGAAGATGGTGAGTGAATACGTCAGCTTGATGAAGTTAACGAATGTCGATCCTGATGAAGGGCTTGTCACCATTTCGCGGGGGAATGTGGAACAATTCTTAAAGTGATTGGCAAAATTTTGATTTCGTTTTATGATTAGAGGGTATAGAGTTATCAATATGAAGTCATGACGTTCGTTTGAAACCAACTGAACCTTACAGAAGATCACACCATGGCGTAGACAACGATGAAAAAGGGGATGCGAAACATGCAGATCACAGACGTAAAAATTCGCAAAGTCGCGACAGAAGGCAGAATGAAAGCGTTGGCCTCAATCACACTTGACCATGAATTCGTTGTACATGACCTTCGAATCATCGAAGGAAGTAGCGGTCTATTTGTCGCCATGCCGAGCAAACGGACACCAGAAGGGATTTTTCGGGATATTGCGCATCCGATTAACGGGGAGATGCGACAAAAGGTCGAAGCCGCTGTATTGGAAACCTATTCCAATATGGATGTGGAAATCCTTGACCCACAACATTTGTCATACGGTACACATGAATGACAGAAAACAGCGGTTAGGTTGCCTGCCGCTGTTTTTTTGCGTTTCAATGGTTAAGGAACGGTACAACTATTGAAACGAAGGCATGGTTTCGATATAGTAGAAACGGTGTAAATAGGATTTAGTTGCAGAAAAGCCGAACTATACAGACCAATCACAGCTGTTGTGAGATAGGAGCGAATCAAGCATGGAGCGTTTTGCAGTCATTTTGGCAGCAGGAAAAGGGACGCGAATGAAGTCGAAGTTATATAAAGTACTTCATCCAGTTCTAGGGAAACCAATGGTCGAGCATGTTGTCGATCAGTTAGACCAAATCGGTGTCAGTCGTCAAATCGTAATCGTTGGCCATGGGGCGGAAGCGGTACAAGACACGCTCGGCACACGGGTAGAGTATGCGGTCCAGGAAGAACAGCTTGGAACAGGGCACGCTGTTCAGATGGCTGAAGCAGAGCTTGCGGGTAAATCAGGGGCGACGCTTGTCGTCTGTGGAGATACACCGTTACTCACGGCAGAAACGTTAGAAGCCCTTCTCGCGCATCACGAAGCGCAACAAGCAAAAGTCACGGTGTTGACTGCGATTGCTGACGATGCGACCGGATATGGTCGAGTCGTTCGTGGTGAAGATGGGAATGTGACGAAAGTCGTGGAACATAAAGATGCTTCAGAGGCAGAGCTCGCCATCAATGAAATCAACACAGGGACGTACGTATTCGATAACGAATTGTTGTTCGATGCACTCAAACAAGTCGGGAACAACAATGCACAGGGCGAATATTACTTACCTGACGTCATTTCAATCGCAAAAGAAGCGGGCGAAGTGGTTGCGGCGCATACAGCACCGACGTTTGATGAGACGATCGGGGTCAATGACCGCGTCGCCTTGTCGCAAGCAGAAGCCATCATGCGCAAGCGGACAAATGAGCGTCTCATGCGTGAAGGGGTTACCTTCATGGACCCGGCATCGACGTACATTTCACCAGACGTGGTCATCGGATCGGATACGGTCATTTATCCGGGAACGGTCATTCTTGGCAAGACGACGATTGGCTCAGAATGTGTCATCGGACCAAACTCGGACATCCGCAACAGTGTGATTGAAGACCATGCCGTCGTACGCCAGTCTGTCGTGACTGATAGCCGAATCGGTGAGGCGGCTCAAGTCGGACCGTTCGCTCACTTACGTCAACAAGCTGTCCTCGGTGCGAACACGCGCGTCGGCAACTTTGTAGAGATTAAAAAATCGACGTTCGGTGACGGTGCGAAAGCGTCACACTTGAGCTATATCGGGGATGCGTCAATCGGTGAGCGCGTCAACTTAGGCTGTGGCTCGATCACAGTGAACTATGACGGTAAGAACAAGTTCGAGACAGTCGTGGAAGACGATGCATTCGTTGGCTGTAACGTCAACTTGATTGCCCCTGTAAAAGTCGGGAAAGGCGCGATTGTCGCTGCTGGATCGACGATTACGAGTGATGTACCAGAAGAGGCGCTAGCGATTGCACGCGAACGCCAAACGAATAAAGAAGGCTACACAAAACGATAACTTGCTGCCAATCATTATGGAAAACAACGGAGGAGAATCCTAAACATGTCTACTGTATACGAACGAGAAATTCGTCTATTTAGCTTAAACTCGAACCGCCCGCTTGCTGAAGAAATCGCGAAAGAAATTGGTGTCCCGCTCAGCGATTGCCAAGTCAAACGTTTCAGCGACGGTGAACTCTATATCAACATCGAGGAAAGTGTTCGTGGAGATGATGTGTATGTCATCCAATCAACAAGCTCGCCTGTAAACGAAACGCTCATGGAATTGCTTGTCATGATCGATGCACTCAAACGTGCTTCTGTCCGTACGATCAACATCGTGATGCCGTATTATGGATACGCACGTCAAGACCGTAAAGCACGCTCGCGTGAACCGATCACGGCAAAACTTGTCGCTGACCTTCTTACAGTAGCGGGTGCGACACGCGTCATCACGATGGATTTGCATGCAGCGCAAATTCAAGGATTCTTCAATATTCCGGTTGACCAATTACTTGGTGTACCGCTCATCTCGACTTACTTTGAAACAGAAGAGTTTCAAGCGAAAGATATCGTGGTCGTTTCTCCAGACCACGGTGGCGTGACACGTGCACGTAAATTGGCAGAACGTTTGAAAGCGCCGATTGCTATCATTGACAAGCGTCGTCCGAAAGCGAACGTCGCTGAAGTCATGAATATCGTCGGCAGTGTCGAAGGGAAAACGGCGATTTTGATTGACGACATTATCGATACAGCTGGAACGATCACACTTGCGGCAGATGCTATCGTCGAAGCGGGTGCGAAAGAAGTGTATGCGTCTTGTACACACCCAGTTCTTTCTGGACCAGCGATGGAGCGGATCGACAATTCATCAATCAAAGAGTTGGTCGTCTTAAATACCATCGATTTGACGGGTCGCCCTTGCTCGAGCAAGATCAAGCAAATGTCGGTCGCCCATTTGCTTGGGGAAGCGATTATGCGCGTACACGAGCATAAATCGGTCAGTACCCTATTCGATTAAAAAAACGAGGCCCGGAGGCATTCGCCTTTGGGCTTTTTTGTTCAGGAGGAAATGATATGAAATGCATCGTCGGTCTTGGGAATCCCGGGAAAAAGTTTGAGATGACGCGACACAATGTCGGGTTTTTAGCGATTGACCGTCTCGCCGAAAAGCATGGCATCTCGCTGAATGAAGCGAAGTTTAATGCCCTTATGGGAACGGGAAGAATCAATGGTGAACGCGTAGTACTCGTCAAACCACTCACGTATATGAACTTGTCGGGTGAAGCCGTTCGTCCCATTTTAGATTATTATAAGATTGAGATTGATGATTTATTAGTCATTTATGACGATTTGGATATGGTGCCCGGCAAGCTTCGTTTCCGTCCGAAAGGGAGCGCGGGTGGTCATAATGGGATCAAATCTCTCATTCAACACTTAGGAACGGCTGAATTCAAACGATTAAAGCTCGGAATCGGTCGTCCCCCGCACCCGATTAAAGTCGTCGACTGGGTGTTGATGAACTATCGCAAAGACGAGTTGCCGGAATTAAATGAAACACTCGATAACGCCGTAACTGCAGCCACTGATTTTGTGGACACAGATTGGCTGGCGCTGATGAATCGATACAACTAAAGGGTCATTGCACCCTTTTTTGTCGTATGAGTTGGAGGAAAACAAATGAATGCTTTAGAGAGATTTATGGTGGCGCTCCCTGAAACGAATGTGATTCGAGAGCGACTCCAAAAAGTGGACCGTCAATTGGTGACGGGATTGACGACAAGCGCGAAAGCCCTCGTCTTGGCGGGACTCGTGAAATCGTCATCGAGACGTCTCGTCGTCGTGACGCATAACATGTATCAAGCCCAAAAGATGTTCGATCAACTTGAATCACTCATCGGTCCGGACAAAACGCTCTTATATCCAATCGATGAGACGCTAGCAGGTGAACTGTCACTGACGTCTAGTCCGGAACTGCTAGCTGCCCGAATCGATGCCCGTACTCGTCTCCTCGACCAAACAGGAGGCGTTGTTGTCGTGCCGCTTGGTGGATTACGACGCTATGTACCGAGTCCGGAAGCGTGGCAAGATAGTCGCGTTATGTTGAAGCCGGGAAGTGACCTCGATTTAGCGGATTTTGCGAAACAATTGACGGGCATGGGCTACGAACGAACGGCAACGGTGACCACACCTGGTGAATTTTCCGTACGAGGGAGTATTCTAGACGTTTATCCTCTTACGGAAGCGCGCCCATATCGAATCGATTTGTTCGACACCGAGATTGACTCCATTTTCACGTTTGACGCGGAAACGCAACGCTCGCTTGGTGTAGTGGGGGAAGTGTGCATTACGCCTGCGACCGAGTTCATCGCAACGGAGAATCAGCTGAAGCAGGCGGGCGGTGCGCTTCGGAAACAGTACGACCGAACCGTCGAATTGATTGGAAATGAAGTCATCCGTCAAGCCCTTGAAGAGGGAGTCGTGACAGACATCGAGCGGCTTGAGCGTGGAGACCTCCCGGAGAAAGTTGGGAAGTATTCGCCATTGCTCTATACGTCCACGCTCCTTGACTGCGTTGGGAAAGACGCCGTCCTCATTTTAGATGAGGTGGCACGAATCGATGACGCTGCCGACGTACAGGACCGCGAAGAGGCGGAATGGTTCTCTTCACTCATCGAAAAAGGAGAAGCCGTCAGTAATTACACGCTCGCCGTCCCGATGCATAAAGTCTTCCGCGACTTGAAGCAAGTGGCGTTCTCCTTGCTTCCGTCTCGTCGTTCAGGTATTCCGGAGAGCGATACGGTCCATTTGAGCTGTCGTCCGCTACCGGCGTTCCATGGTCAGATGCATCTATTGAAACAGGAAGTCGAGCGATGGCAGCAAGGTGATCAACGCATCGTCGTACTTGCGGGAGATAAGTCGCGTGCAGATAAAATCGAAGCGCTTCTTTCCGACTATGGAATCGCCTCGACTTTCACCAATGTCGATGGAGAGTTAGAACCGAGACGTGTCTCGGTCATCATCGGTCAAATCGAAGGTGGATTCGAACTGTCGACGAGCCGTCTCGTTGTCGTATCGGAAGAAGAGTTATTCAAGCGTGTGACGAAACGAAAACGTCAGACGAAGAATTTGACGAATGCCGAACGAATCAAGAGTTACCAAGAGCTGAAGCCGAATGATTATGTCGTCCATGTGCACCACGGAATCGGGAAGTACCTTGGCATTAAAACAATCGAGGTCGGTGGGATCCATCAGGATTACCTGCACCTCGTCTATGCAGGGGACGACGCCCTCTACGTGCCGGTCGATCAAATCGATCTCGTCCAAAAATATGTCGGTGCCGAAGGAAAAGAGCCAAAGATTTATAAACTCGGCGGCACCGAGTGGAAGAAAGTAAAATCGAAAGTTGCCAAATCGGTTGAAGACATTGCTGATGAGCTCATTAAATTGTACGCGGCACGAGAGGCCTCGGTCGGTTTCGCGTTCCCTCCGGACGATGAAGAAATGGGTCAGTTCGAATCCTCTTTCCCGTACGCCGAGACAGAAGACCAGGTCCGTTCGATTGCAGAAATCAAGGCGGATATGGAACGCTCCCGTCCGATGGATCGCCTTTTGTGTGGAGATGTCGGATACGGGAAAACGGAAGTGGCAATTCGGGCGGCGTTCAAAGCCGTACTCGCCGGTAAACAAGTGGCCTTTCTTGTCCCGACGACCGTCCTCGCCCAACAGCATTATGAAACGATGCTCGAGCGGTTCAGCGAATTCCCGATCAACGTATCGGTCATGAGTCGTTTCCGTTCGAAGAGCGAGATGACCGCGACGAAGAAAGGGTTGAAAGAAGGTACCATCGACATCGTCGTCGGGACACACCGCGTGTTGTCAAAAGACGTGACGTTCGCCAACCTCGGTCTCGTCATCATCGATGAAGAACAACGGTTCGGCGTCAAACATAAAGAGCGTCTGAAGCAGCTGAAGACGAACATCGATGTCCTGACGCTGACGGCGACTCCGATTCCACGGACATTGCATATGTCGATGATCGGAATCCGTGATTTGTCCGTATTAGAGACACCGCCAGAGAATCGTTATCCTGTCCAAACATACGTCATGGAATACGACGGCATCGTCTTGCGTGAAGCGCTCGAACGTGAACTCGCTCGCGGAGGACAGGCGTTCTTCCTCTATAACCGCGTCGAAGGGATCGAACGAAAAGCGGAAGAGATTCGGGCCTTATTGCCCGATGCACGAATTGCTACGGCCCATGGACGTATGACTGAAAGTGAGCTCGAGAGCCAATTGATCAGCTTCCTAGAGGGCGAGGCGGATATTTTAGTCTCAACGACAATCATCGAGACGGGAATCGACATTCCAAACGTCAACACCCTCATCGTCCACGATGCCGACAAAATGGGACTGTCCCAGCTCTACCAACTCCGAGGTCGTGTCGGACGTTCGAATCGCATCGCCTATGCGTACTTTACGTATCGGAAAGACAAGCGCTTGACGGAAGTGGCAGAAAGTCGTCTTCAGGCCATCAAAGAGTTCACAGAGCTCGGCAGTGGTTTTAAGATTGCGATGCGCGACTTGTCGATTCGTGGGGCCGGGAACTTACTCGGTGCACAACAGTCTGGATTCATCGATTCGGTCGGTTTCGATCTGTACTCACAAATGCTCTCTGAAGCCATTGAGGAACGGAAAGACCGCATGCGTGGACAAGCGAAACAAGTCGTCTTCAAACCGGAGATCACGTTCCAGGCCGATGCGTATATTCCTGATGATTACTTGTCAGATAGCGAATTGAAGATTGAGATGTACAAACGCTTCAAATATGTAGATACGCCGAGCGCGTTGTTCGCCCTTCAAGATGAACTGATTGAACGGTTTGGTGAATTCCCAGAACCGGTCGCGCTGCTCATTCAATTGACACGTCTACGTATTTATGGAGAACTGGCAAAAGTGAGTCGAATCAAGCAGACGCCAGGACGCATCGAGATTGTCTTATCGAAAGAATCGACGACGGCTCTGGATGTCCCGTCCTTCATGGAGTGGTCGATGCCTCTTGGTCGCAAGCTTGGCGTAGGGCAAGAAGACGGCGCCTTGAAACTGTCACTCAGCGGTCGGATGCCGCTAACAGAGCTCTTGAATGATGCCGATACTGTATTAGAAGAACTGATGAAGCGGTTGGTGGGCGATGCGGTCGCCAAGTAAGTTTGCGCAAGGCGTCGTTCTGTTCGCCCTTGCCGGCTACGTATCGAAACTGATCAGCTTCGCCTATCGTGTCCCCTATCAAAACTTGGCGGGGGACTTCGGACTTTATGCCTATCAAACCGTCTATCCGTTCGCGGCCATCGTGGCGTCACTCGGCATTTATGCGATGCCGGTCGTCATTGCGAAAATCGGCGTCGGTGCGAAAGGGACGAATCGTAAGTTAGAAGTCTTATGGGGAAGCTTTTACGCCTTACTTCTACTCTCGTCCATGCTTGTCGTCACGGTATGGCTGTTTGCCCCGACCCTAGCGAAATGGCTTGGAGATGAGCAGCTAGCTCCTGCACTTCGCGTGATCAGTTTGAGTTATTTACTCATGCCGGCGTCAGCCGTGTTGCGCGGGGCTTTTCAATCGAGAGATGACTTACGACCGAGCGCATGGTCGCAAGTGCTCGAGAACTTTGTCCGCGTGACGGTCATGCTGTCCCTATTATGGATTGGGGTCCGTCTCGGAAAAGATGCATATACGCTCAGTCAATATGCGTATGGTGCGACGCTCATCGGTGGGCTTGTAGCGATTGCCTTTTTAGTTTATCGCGCACGAGGAGTGCGGATTGTGAGGGTGCGCCGCGTCACGTTTCGGAGAGGAATGAAACTCTTGTTGACGACGGGTTTCGCGGTCGGATTCGCATCACTCGGGATTTTATGGATGCAACTGGTCGACTCCTTCACCATCGTCAATTTGATGGGTGGCACATATGAGGCGAAGGTGAGCAAAGGAGTATTCGATCGAGGATATCCGCTCGTGCAATTCGCCATTTTGTTCACCACGACCATCGGGATGGCCAACGTGCCGACGCTCGTCCGTCACTATCGGGCAGGGCATCTCCAAAAGACGACGCAGGGACTCCGGTCGATGATTCGTGTGACGACGGCGATTGCTGGTGCAGCGACTATCGGATTGATGGGTGTCATGTTTTTCTTAAATGTGGCCCTGTTTGAAGATGAATCTGGGACACGAGCCCTTGTCTTCTTAGCAACGAGCACGTTCGCTGCCTCCTTGGCGATTGCGAGCATGACATGTTTGCAGGCGATTGACCGAGAGTGGGTCGCGGCACGCAGCATGGTTGTCGCAATGTTAGTGAAAAGTGCGGTAAACGCATGGCTCGTACCGAGTTACGGAATTGAAGGCGCGGCAATCGGAACATCCATTGGATTTTTAGCGATGGCGTTCTATAATTTCCGGGCGCTTGACCGCTCGATTCCGCTCGGATCATTTCGATCGAAACACTATAAGTCGCTATGGAAAGCCCTCGTACCCATGTTGATCCTCATTGCCGTGTTAAACTGGCTAGGTCAGATGTGGGTCGACTCGCGAATCACTGCGTTCGGTTGGTTAATCGGAATGGTGTGTAGCGGTGCCTTCCTCTATGTATGGAGATTATGGAGTACGCGAATGCTGTCACTTGCGGAATGGGAACTGATCCCGTTCGGAAGTCGTCTGCTCGACGTGCTCGAGAAAAAGGAGAACTAATATGGGTTATACAATCACGGTGGTCGGACTCGGGTCTGGTGAGTTGAATCAATTGCCGCTCGGTGTGTACCGCCATTTAAAGCAGCAACCGCTCGTCTGGTTGCGCACAAAAGAACACCCTGTCGTTCAAGAGTTAGAAGCGGAAGGACTCGTGTTCGAATCATTTGATTCGGTCTATGAATCGAGTGATACGTTTGAAGAAGTATACGACCAGATTGTCGAGACGTTATTGAGTAAAAGTGAAGAAATGGCGATCACATACGCCGTACCGGGCCATCCGTTCGTAGCGGAACGGACCGTCGAACTATTGGTGGAACGCGGTGCCGACCTTCATGTACTCGGTGGTCAAAGTTTCCTCGATGCCATGTTCCAGGCGCTCCGGATCGACCCAATCAATGGATTTCAACTGCTCGATGCGACCGCACTCGACCTTGAACGTTTGCAGGTGACCCAACATGTGCTTATCGGGCAAGTGTACGATGGATTCGTGGCGGGTGACGTCAAAGTGCAATTGATGGAACGGTATCCGGACGACCATCCCGTCACCCTTGTGACGGCTGCCGGTACGACGCAAGAACGGATTGAGCACATTCCGTTATTCGAAATGGACCGGATGGCGGAAGTGAATAACTTGACGACGCTCTACGTTCCGCCGCTCGAGGATGAATCGTATTTGGCGAAGGATTTTGCGACACTCAAACAAATCATCGCAACGCTTCGAGGACCAGACGGGTGCCCGTGGGATCGTAAACAGACGCATGCGTCACTTCGCAAGTATCTATTAGAAGAGGCGTATGAGTTGATTGAAGCGATCAATGCAGAAGACGATGATGCCATCATCGAAGAACTCGGTGACGTCTTGCTCCAAGTGATGTTGCATGCTCAAATCGGAGAAGATGAGGGCTATTTCGATATTCGTGACGTAATCGGTTCCATCAGTGAGAAGATGGTGCGCCGCCATCCACACGTCTTTGGCGATGTCACCGTCGAAGATGCCTCTGACGTGGTGAAAAACTGGAATGCGATTAAACAGACGGAAAAAGGGGAAAAGAAACAATCGCAACTCGATGGTGTTCTCGTCGACCAACCTTCATTGATGCGAGCGGAGCAACTTCAAAAGAAAGCGGCTCACGTCGGATTTGAGTGGGATGACGTATCCGGTGCCTTCGAAAAACTGGAAGAAGAGTTAAAAGAATGGCATGAAGACCTAAGTGATGAATCGGAACTTGGAGACGTATTGTTCTCCATCGTGAACATTGCGCGATACGTTGGGCTGAATGCCGAGCAAGCATTAGAACAGACGAACCGAAAGTTCAAACGTCGATTCGAGTATGTGGAAGCGAACGGTGACCTTCACCAGATGACACTCGAACAGATGGATGCGCTTTGGAACGAGGCAAAGGAGAAAGGTTTATGAGACTAGATAAGTTTTTAAAAGTGTCACGTCTAATCAAGCGTCGCACTTTGGCAAAAGAAGTGGCGGACCAAGGACGAATTCAACTGAATGGGCAAGTCGCGAAGGCGAGCACAGAAGTCAAAGTCGGAGATGAGTTACAAATTCGCTTCGGAAATAAACTCGTCACGGTCGTCATCGATTCAATCGCAGAACATGCACGTAAAGAAGATGCGAAAGAAATGTATCGTTTACTTAAAGAAGAGAAGATGGACGGTAGTATCAACTCATAAAAAAAAGTATACTTAATGTATTAAGAGGAGGGGGATGAGGCGATGAACGGACGTAATCCGATGGATCGACAACGACGCATTCGAGCGCTAGATGAGCGTAGAGAACAGTTAGAAAAAGATACACATCGCCGACGAGTTCATCTTCGACGTCGTTTGGCAGCAGCCTCTCTCCTGTTTTTATTTGTCATGGTGTTGATTGGACAGAGTTACTTCTCGAAAGTAGGGTACGTATCGGACCAGCAACAAGCCTACGCACAAGCAAAAGTGGAGTTGCGTGAACAGCAGGCCGAACAGGATGAGTTGAAAGAGCAAGTGGAACGGTTACAGGATGAAGATTATATCGCGAACTTAGCACGAAACGAACTGCTTTTCTCTAAAGATGGAGAGATTATTTTCTACTTCTCGCCAGAGGAATAAGTCGGTTCGTTGACCGTTAGGGAAACGACTCGTATAATTAGAAAGAATCAATCAAAAAAGGAGTACATTATTTTATGTCAATTGAAGTAGGAAGCAAGGTACAAGGTAAGGTTACAGGGATTACGCATTTCGGAGCGTTCGTCGAGCTCCCAAATGGCAAGACAGGATTAGTACACATCAGTGAAGTGGCAGACTCTTACGTCAAAGACATTAACGAAGTGTTGACAGTCGGTCAAGAAGTCACGGTAAAAGTGTTGAACGTCGAAAATGATGGGAAAATTGGGTTGTCCATCAAGAAAGCAGTCGACCGTCCTGTAAGCGAACGTCCTGAGCGTCCTGAGCGTCCAGCTGGTGAGCGTTTCTCTCGTGGCCCACGTCCAGGTGGCCCAGGTCAAGGTGGTCCACGCGGTGGCGGCGGTCCACGCGGTGGCGGCCCACGTGGTGGCGGTCGTCGTGAACAACGTCGTGAACCAGAAACATTCGATACATTGATGAGTAAGTTTTTGAAAGATAGCGACGAGCGTCTTTCGACGTTGAAACGTCAAACAGATTCAAAACGCGGTGGACGCGGAGCCAAGCGCGGGTAATCCTTCGTATACCAATTAGCTTCTACTCGTAACCATAGAGGTCTTGTAATGAGACGAGCCATGAACATTTTCGTTCATGGCTTTTTTTCTGTTTAAAAAATTTATAAAAAATAGCTAAAAGAGTTGCTTTTTTTCGAGGAAGGGAGCAAAATAGGGAACATGAAAAAATAGTTATGTTTTATAAGTGAAGGTGGAGAGAAAAATGAATGGATGGAAACTGTGGATGGCGGAGTGGCGAAGTATCTTCAAGAACCCACGTGTGTTGGTTCCGATTCTCGCAGTCGCACTCGTACCGTTAATGTACGCAGGGATGTTCCTATGGGCTTTTTGGGATCCGTATGGACAGATGAAAGATTTGCCGGTCGCCATCGTCAATGAAGACAAAGGGGCAACGTTTGAAGGAGAGTCGCTTGCGATTGGAGATGACCTCATTGATAAGCTGCTGGATTCGGAGGCGTTCAAGTTCGTCGAAACGACGAAGAAAGAAGCGGAATCTGGACTGAAAGACCATGACTACTACATGGCGATCGAGATTCCAGAAAACTTTTCAGAAAAAGCGACGACTGCTTTAGATGAACATCCGGAGCAACTCGAACTGAAGTATATCGCAAATGAATCGTATAACTTCTTAGCCGCACAAATCGGTGGTTCCGCGATGGAACAAGTCAAAGCGGAACTGTCGACCGAAGTCTCGAAACAGTATGTCAGTGCGTTGAAAGACGGATTGAATGATGTGGCAGACGGACTTGGTGAAGCCGCAGATGGTGCAGCGACACTTGCGGACGGCTCAACGTCAGCAAAAGACGGTGCCGTCAAGTTGGCGGACGGGACGAAGCTTCTCGCTTCGAAACAACGTGAGCTCGCGGATGGAGCAAGCCAATTAAACGATGGGATGACTCAGTTGGCCGATGGTTCATCTGAACTCGCGGATGGGACGAAGCTTCTCGCTTCGAAACAACGGGAGCTAGCGAATGGAGCAGGTCAATTACGTGATGGTGTTTCGCAATTGGCCGATGGCTCATCTGCACTCGCGGATGGCAGTCAACAAGTATACGAGGGCTCAGCCTCACTTTCGGACGGGGTCCATCGTGTCAGCGAGGGCGCTTCTGCCTTACAAGGCGGGACGAGCCAACTCGTTGACGGAACAGGAGCGTTCGCATCTAAGCTAGATGAGCTGCACACAGGTGCGAAGACGTTGAACCAAGGTGTTCAAGACCTTGCTGCCGGAATCGAGCGCTCAAAAGAGGGGGCATCTGCATTACAGGATGGTGCCACAAAACTCACAGGAGCGTTGACTCAGGCGAAGGAAGGAAACGCGACACTTGTCGCGGGTCAAACAGACGTGGTCAATGGGATCGGACAAATGAAGTCTGAATTGACTGCGAAACAAGATGAGTTGATTGGACAATTGACAGCACTCGCTGAGTCGGGTCAATCGGCATCACCTGAAATGCTTCAAGCCATCGCTGCACAACTGAGCGAAGGGAAGCAAGAGACGGCGGCCGGGTTTGATCAACTATCCGCTGGTGCTGCAAAAGTGAAAGAAGGACAGGTCGCACTTGGTGCAGGTCTTGATCAGGCAGGTACAGGTGCAAACAAACTGTCGACTGGACTTTCTGACTTGAGTGCAGGTCAAACGAAATTAGCCGAAGGTGCGAACGCGTTGGCAAGTGGTTCAAGTCAAATCGAGCAAGGTACTCAAACGGCGGCCGATCGTTCCCAAGAACTTGTGTCAGCGAGTGCGAAGCTCAATCAAGGCGCGACACAACTTCAAGATGGGACAACTGAACTCGCCGCTGGAAGTGACAAGCTTGTAGACGCGACCGGACAGTTGTCTGAAGGTAGCGAAAAGCTTGCGGATGGAGCGAAGAGCGCAAGCACCGGTACAAATGAATTGGTGAATGGTGCGAATCAGTTAGCGGATGGTGGTCAAAAGCTGCAGTCAGGAAGTCGTGAACTGGCCGAAGGCGCGAATAGTGCCGGAGCCGGAACGAGCAAGCTGACGGATGGCGCGAATCAGCTCGCGAATGGTGGAGAAGAACTTTCAGACGGTAGCGGTGAACTCGCTGACGGCATGAAGGAGCTCGCATCAGGTAGCGAGGAACTTCGTGACGCCTTAGTGAAAGGTGCGAAAGACGCAGACATCGGTTTAACGGATGACAACGTCGAGATGATGGCCGGTCCAGTGTCGCTCGTCGACAACTCGATTCACGAGGTGCCTAACTACGGTACTGGATTCGCTCCATACTTCATGTCACTCGGACTTTTCGTTGGAGCACTCCTTCTCTCGATCGTTTATCCGTTATACGATCCAGCAGGACGTCCGAAACGTAGTCTTTCGTGGGTATTGTCGAAATCTGGTGTCCTCATGGTCGTCGGATTCTTGCAAGCCTTGATTCTCGATGTGGCGATGGTGCAACTGCTCGGTCTTGAAGTGAGCGAACCATTAAAATTCTTCGGTTTCAGCTGGTTGACGAGCATCACGTTCCTCTTTATCGTACAGTTGCTCGTGACAACACTCGGAAACCCTGGACGTTTCGCGGCAATCGTCTTGTTGATTTTACAATTGACGACGTCAGCCGGGACGTTCCCGCTTGAATTGATTCCAAGAGCGTTGCAACCGTTCAATGCACTACTTCCAATGACGTATACGGTTGCCGGATATAAAGAAATTCTATCGGCAGATGGTGCGCAGTACTTGCAGATGGCGACAACCTATTTAGTGTTTGTGGCTGCCGGATGTTTTGCATTACTATGGGCGTACTTCCGGATCGCATGGAAGAAAAAATATCGTCAAGTCGCATCAGAAGCATGATGTAAATACGATACAAAATCGTGTATAGTGGGGAAGACGACACTATACACGATTTTTTTCTTAAAAAAATATAAAAAAAGAATTGACACTCGAATGGTGACTGGTTATTATAGAAAATGTGCTTAGGACACAACAATAACATGGCGGTGTAGCTCAGCTGGCTAGAGCGTACGGTTCATACCCGTGAGGTCGTGGGTTCGACTCCCTCCGCCGCTACCATTTTATTTAGGCCCGTTGGTCAAGCGGTTAAGACACCGCCCTTTCACGGCGGTAACACGGGTTCGAATCCCGTACGGGTCACTTAACCTAAGCGTAAAGAAGCCATCTCAATCGAGATGGCTTCTTTTGTTATATCAAGGAGGGAATTCATGAAAAAGGTACTCGTCGCTGTGTCGGGTGGAGTCGATTCCATCGTCTTATTGGACCGTCTCGTCAAGCAAGGATGGGATGTGGCGGTGGCGCACGTCCATCACGGTTTACGAGAAGCGTCAGATGAAGAGTACACGTTCGTCGCACACGTAGCGGCATCCTACCAAGTCGCGTTTCATGGGACGCGTCTCCATTTTCAAGAAGGAGCATCACAGGCTCATTACCGTAAGGCCCGCTACCGCTTTTTTGAAGACGTCATGAATGAACATGGATACGATACACTGGCCACGGCTCATCATGCGGATGATGTGTTGGAGACGGTGCTCATTCAACTTCACCGAAACGTAATCGAAGTGAAAGGAATTCCCGAGAGAAGAACGTTCGGGCGTGGGACGTTGATCCGTCCTTTATTAAGAGAAACAAAGGTGCAACTCATCGAGTATGCTCGGAAAAACAAACTTGTCTGGAAGGAAGATGCCACCAATCAGGAAGTGACCTATTTACGGAACCGGATCCGTCACGAAATCATCCCGAGGCTGAAACAACTGTGGCCGACAGTCGTTGATGATGTATACGATACGGCGAAACAGGCATACGCTGAATGGGGCATGCGTTACCAGTCATGTGGGCGATGGATTGAAGAAAATGTGCAGCTTGAAATGAAAGCGTTTCATGTGAAACTTGATGAGTTTAATCGCTTATCCTCACTTGAGCGATATACGGTCGCTCGCTTGCTGTCCCGTCGCTATGGGGTAGAGGTCGGTGAGGGGGTCGAGAAGCTAAGCGTGAGTGAAAAGGATACCGGCACCTACCACCTGTCGGGTGAGTGGTTCATGATGAAGCAGAATAGGGTACTTAATCTTGTACAACGTTCGGCAGAAGCGTCACTTTATCCTATTCAGATCGAGTCGTTACCAGCCGTCGTTCAATTTGGGCAGCGTACGGTTTCGTTGTCCATCGAAGAAGGACGAGAAGGTATTCCGCTAAATGAAATTACTTGCCCGCTGACGATTCGTTCGCTCGCACCGGGGGACCGGATGAAGTTGAACGTGGGGACAAAAAAAGTGTCCCGCATCCTCATCGACGAAAAGATTGAGCGAACCATTCGACCGACACTCCCGCTGCTTGAGGACGCCTCGGGGCGGATTCTCGCGATTGTCGGGGTAAGAGTTTCAGAATTTCTAGACAAGTCGGATGCGATTTGCCTACGATTAATGGTAAAATGATGATTGTGTCGAAACAGAAAGAGGAGGATTTCAAGATGTCATTGATGAACGATATGGAGAAAATTTTAATCTCACGTGAAGAGATTCAAGAAAAGGTGAAAGAACTCGCTGGAACATTGAGCGAAGACTATAAAGAAGAGTTCCCGCTTCTCGTATGTGTATTGAAAGGCGCGATGCCATTCATGTCGGACCTCGTCAAAGAAATGGATATCCATTTAGAGATGGATTTCATGGACGTGTCGACATATCATGGAGGAACTTCTTCGACAGGTGAAGTGAAAATCGAGAAGGATTTAAATACATCTGTAGAAGGACGCGACATCTTGATTGTAGAAGATATTATTGATAGTGGATTGACGCTTGGTTACCTCGTCGATCTTCTTAAATACCGTAAAGCGAAGTCTGTGAAGATTGTCACGCTTCTCGATAAGCCGACTGGCCGTAAAAATGGTTTATCAGCAGACTATAGTGGTTTCGTGATTCCACACGAATTCGTTGTCGGCTACGGTCTTGATTACGAAGAGAAATATCGTAACCTTCCTTATGTCGGTGTGCTCAAACCGAGCGTTTACGGGGGCTAACGTTTTTCTTTTGAAAATGTGACGTGGTAAGATAAAGGAAATCCCCAAAGTATAGGCATATACTGAATGGGCGAGAACATCGTTTCTCGGAATAGGAGGCAGAGAATGAATCGTGCAGTGAAAAACACATTGGTTTTTGGTGTGATTTTCCTAGCCTTGATCTTGTTCCTTCAATATTTGCAGAATCCGAATAGTCAGAGTGAAACGCTCTCGTATTCGAAATTCCTAGAATATGTGGAAGATGATCGGATTGAGACGGCAACCGTACAAGAAATCCCGGGGGCTATCTCGATTACAGGCGATCTTACAGGAGATGAAGACCAACGTTATGAAACAAACATTCCAGCGAACGAAGCGGAATATGCGGATGTATTAACGCAGCTTCGAGCGAATACGGATATTCAAATCGAGGAGGCTGAATCCAACAGTAGCTGGTTCAGCATCGTCTTCGCGATTTTACCGTTCATTATCATCTTCATCTTGTTCTTCTTCTTGTTGAACCAAGCGCAAGGTGGTGGCGGTGGTGGTCGTGTGATGAACTTCGGGAAATCGAAGGCGAAACTATACGACCAAGAGAAACGTCGCGTCACATTCAAAGATGTGGCTGGGGCGGACGAAGAGAAGCAAGAACTCATCGAAGTCGTTGAATTCTTGAAAGATCCTCGCAAATTCTCGAAACTCGGCGCACGTATTCCAAAAGGGGTCTTACTCGTAGGTCCTCCAGGGACAGGTAAAACACTCTTGGCTCGTGCGGTAGCCGGTGAAGCCGGTGTTCCGTTCTTCTCGATCTCAGGTTCGGACTTCGTTGAGATGTTTGTCGGGGTCGGGGCGTCACGTGTTCGTGACTTGTTCGAAAACGCGAAAAAGAATGCGCCATGTATCATCTTCATCGATGAAATTGATGCGGTCGGTCGCCAGCGTGGTGCCGGTCTCGGTGGTGGACACGATGAGCGTGAACAAACATTGAACCAACTCCTTGTTGAGATGGATGGATTCAGTGATAACGAAGGGATCATCATGGTTGCGGCGACAAACCGTCCAGATATCCTTGACCCGGCCCTCCTTCGTCCAGGTCGTTTTGACCGTCAAATTACGGTCGATCGTCCGGATGTCAAAGGGCGCGAAGAAGTATTGAAAGTCCATGCACGTAACAAGCCACTCGATTCGACGGTGGACTTGAAGTCGATTGCACAACGTACGCCTGGTTTCTCTGGGGCAGACTTAGAGAACCTCTTGAACGAAGCGGCACTCGTTGCGGCACGTTCGAACCGTACAGCTGTTTCAGTTGTCGATGTGGAAGAAGCGATTGACCGTGTCATCGCAGGTCCTTCGAAGAAGAGTCGCATCATCTCTGAAAAAGAGCGCAACATTGTTGCATATCACGAAGCGGGTCACACAATCATCGGTCTCGAGCTTGAGAATGCGGATGAAGTACACAAAGTGACAATCGTTCCACGCGGAAACGCGGGCGGATATGTCGTCATGCTTCCGAAAGAAGATCGTTACTTCATGACAAAACCTGAACTCGAAGACAAGATTGTTGGTCTTCTTGGTGGTCGCGTCGCCGAAGATGTCATCTTTGGAGAAGTGTCGACCGGAGCGAGCAATGACTTCCAGCGCGCTACTGGTATCGCACGTAAGATGGTCATGGATTACGGGATGAGCGATAAACTCGGACCGCTCCAGCTCGGTTCAAACCATGGCGGACAAGTCTTCCTCGGTCGTGATTTCCAGACAGAGCAGAACTACTCGGATGCGATTGCGCAAGAAATCGATTTGGAGATTCGAGACATCATCAATCGCTGTTACGCGAAAGCGAAGCAGATTTTGACAGATCGTCGCGAAGATCTCGAACTCGTTGCGAAGACGTTGCTTGATGTCGAGACGCTTGACTCGAAACAGATTCGTCATTTGATCAAGACACGCGAGTATCTTCCGCATGAGCCGGAAGAGGACGTGGATGGATCGACGGATGCGGATGACGCAGCGAAGAAAGATGATGCAGCCGTTCAACACGGTCAAGTCGTCGATCAACCTGAAGTTGTCCAAGACAGCCAGCCGGATGTCGTACCTGAAGGCGATAAGCCAGAAGCGACACCGACAGAACGTCCGAATAACGAATCACGTTAATGAATGAGACGAATGCCCTTGACGAGGCATTCGTCTTTTTTCGTGTTATAATTCGAGCGAACTGCAATTGACAACAAAGTGAGGAACTATATCATGATTTTAGTGATTGATGTTGGAAATACAAATATTGTTCTCGGGATGTACGATGGAGATCATCTCGTACACCATTGGCGCATCTCAACGGATCGTACAAAAACGACCGACGAGTACGGCATGCTGGTGAAATCGCTATTCGATCATTCGAACATCTCGTTCGACCAGGTCGAGGGAGTGATCTTATCTTCTGTCGTACCTCCTGTTATTTTCCCACTTGAACAAATGTCGCAACGATACTTCAATGTACGTCCAATCGTTGTGGGACCAGGTGTGAAGACAGGGTTGGACATTCATGTCGAGAACCCTCGCGAAGTCGGGGCCGACCGAATTGTCAACGCGGTGGCTGGGATCGCCAAATATGACGGTCCGCTCATAATTGTTGATTTTGGGACGGCAACCACGTATTGTTACATCGATGAGAAACGTCGTTACCATGGCGGAATCATCTCACCAGGTATCATGATTTCAGTGGAGGCACTCTATCAGCGTGCCGCGAAACTACCTCGGATTGAATTGGCGACTCCACCGACAGTCATTGGTAAGAATACGATTCAAGCGATGCAATCAGGGACATATTATGGATATGTGGCCCAAGTGGACGGTATCGTGAACCGGATGAAGCGTGAAGTCGGTGAAGCGACTGTCATTGCAACGGGCGGGCTGGCACGATTGATCAGTGAACATGCAGAGACGATTGACCATGTGGATTCGTTCCTGACACTCGAAGGCCTCCGTCTCATTTACGAGCGCAATCAAAAGTAAACTAAAGGAGTTACATCATATGATTCATACAGAACAACAAGCATTACTCGACCAGATGAAGGATGACTATCTCGTTCGTGCCCTCGGTTTTAACGGAGAGGTTCGTGCCTTTGCCGCACGCACGACAAAAACGGTATATGAGACGCAACTTCGTCATCAAACGACACCGGTTGCTTCAGCTGCCCTCGGACGGACGATGACAATCGGTTCGATGATTGGAGCGATGCAAAAAGGTGCAGCGCGTGTCACGCTTAAAGTAGAAGGTGATGGTCCAATCGGGAAAATCATCGTGGACGCAGATACAGCAGGAGATGTTCGTGGATATGTGTCATACCCGCGTGTCGATGGCGGCACATTCGTCAACGAACAAGGAATGACGAAATTGAAAGTCGGCGAAGCCGTCGGGAAAGGGACCATCTCTGTCATTAAAGACTTAGGCTTGAAAGACTATGTCGGTGGTTCTTCAGAGATTCAAACGGGCGAAATCAGTGAAGACTTCACGTACTATTTCGCGACATCTGAGCAAGTGCCGTCAGTCGTCGGAGCGGGTGTCCTCGTCTTACCGGAAGATGAATCGATTCTTGCGGCAGGCGGAATCATCGTCCAGCTGCTCCCGAACGCTTCTGAAGAGACGGTACAAGCGCTCGAAAAAGCACTTCAGACGTTCCCACCCGTATCGGTTTTGATTGGTGAAGAAAAAACGCCAGAAGAAATGCTTCAATTACTCCTTGGCGATAGCCTTGATGTCCTCGACACGAACCCGATCCAGTTCAACTGCACATGCAGCCGTGAACGAATGGAAAGTGCCATTATCGGTCTCGGAAAAGAAGAGATTCGTCAGATGATTGAAGAAGATGGTGGAGCCGAAGCCGTATGTCATTTCTGTGGCGAAAAGTATCATTTCTCAGCGGAACAGTTAGAGACGATGAAAGTTCAGGCGCAGGCGTAAGCAACGTTCCAAATTGCATATTTTCAATTCGATAGGGTATGATAACAATATCGGAATAGTCGGAATTATGAAGGAGGAAATGCAATGCGTATCGTAAACTCAGTAACAGACTTGATTGGAAAGACTCCGATTGTGAAATTGAACGGAATGACTGGACCAGAGGATGCCAACGTGTATCTGAAGCTCGAATATATGAACCCGGGATCAAGCGTCAAAGACCGGATCGCCCTCGCCATGATCGAAGCGGCCGAAAAAGACGGTATCTTGAAGCCAGGTGATACAATCATCGAGCCAACAAGCGGAAACACGGGCATCGGGCTCGCGATGGTCAGTGCCGCAAAAGGATATAAAGCCATTCTCGTTATGCCTGAAACGATGAGCATGGAACGCCGAAACCTCCTTCGTGGATACGGGGCCGAATTGATTTTGACACCAGGACCTGAAGGGATGGGTGGGGCGATTCGTCGCGCTACTGAAGAAGCCGAGAAACATGGCTACTTCCTCCCGCAACAATTCAATAACGCAGCCAACCCGAACGTTCATGAAATGACGACGGGACCTGAGATTGTGGAGGCGTTTGAAGAATCAGGACTTTCAGTCGACGCTTTGATTGCCGGAGTCGGGACGGGCGGTACCATCACCGGCGCAGGTAAAGTCGTGAAGGCGAAGTACCCGGACGTAAAAATTCTCGCCGTTGAACCGGTCGATTCACCTGTCTTATCAGGCGGGAAACCGGGACCACATAAGATTCAAGGGATTGGGGCTGGATTCGTTCCATCCATCCTCGACACGGAGATTTATGAAGGGGTTCTTCAAATCACGACAGAGCAAGCGTTCGAATATGCTCGTCAGGCGGCACGTACGAACGGTGTCCTCGGTGGTATCTCTTCAGGAGCTGCCATTGCGGCAGCACTTGATACAGCGAAACGCCTTGGTAAAGGGAAAAATGTATTGGCGATTATCCCGTCAAACGGTGAACGTTACTTGAGCACGCCGCTCTATCAGTTTGATGAAGAGTCAAACGAGAGTCGCGTATAACATTTCAGGCAGTAATCGAGAGACATTCTCTTTCGATTGCTGCCTTTTCTTGTGTACAATAAAAGGCATGAATGAATAGACGGAGGAATGACATGTGAGATCGACTGCGTTCAGAACAAAGCGGATGACGAAAGAGAAGGTGTATGAGGCATACATGACGTTGACGGCGGATAAACCGTATCATGCATGGTTAGAGAGTGGGAGAGCGGGACGGTATACGATTGCGGGAATCGAGCCGTTCGGTCGCTTTCATGTAAAAGACGGTGTCGGACTCTTGCAAGTGGGGGATACGACAGAAACGCTATACGGAAAGCCGCTTGAGCTCGTCAGTGAGGTACGGAAGCGATTTGAGGCCGAGCGTCCGGAAGGGGCTCCTCCTTTCTTTGGTGGCATGATCGGGTATGTCAGTTATGATGTGGCCCGGACGATTGAACGTCTCCCTCAGCAAGCGGAGGATGATTTGTCGACACCAGACGTCTCGTTTCTTCTATTTGACGAGGTGGCGGTGTTCGATGAAGTGGATTCGACCCTGTACTTGATGGTGACGGCGGAGGAAGGTGCAGAACGTAAGGCGGACCGATTGTCGGCCATGTGGAACGTCGAGTCGCATTACGCGTTCAAGCCGACAGGGCAGTCACCGATAGAACGATCGCGCTCCATCTCCCAGGAAGAGTTTGTTGAAGCGGTCAAACGGATTCAGTCCTATATCGTAGAAGGGGACGTGTTCCAAGTGAACTTGAGCGTTCGTCAGTCCGAACCGCTTCTCGCTGACCCGCGTCGAGTATATGATACGTTGCGTCAAATGAATCCATCTCCTTATATGGGCTATTTCGTGGATGACACTTTAACGATGGTCTCCGCTTCACCAGAATTGTTGCTTGAAAAACATGGAACCGACATTTCGACACGCCCGATCGCGGGTACGCGTCCACGTGGCAAAGATGATGTGGAAGACTTGGAGTTGGCGAACACATTGCTTGAAAACGAGAAAGAGCGGGCCGAACACGTCATGCTCGTCGATCTTGAACGGAACGACCTCGGCAAGGTGGCGGCATATGGCAGCGTTCATGTTGATGAGTTGATGGTGATTGAGAAGTACTCACACGTACAACATATCGTATCGAACGTACGGGGTACGATTCGGGATGAAGTATCAGGAGCCGAAGCGCTGGCAGCGATGTTCCCAGGCGGTACCATCACCGGCGCACCGAAAATTCGAACGATGGAAATCATCGAAGAACTCGAACCAGTTCGCCGGGGACTCTACACCGGTTCATATGGATGGTTAAGTTGGAATGACGACCTTGTCTTCAATATCACGATTCGAACGATGGTCGTGAAAGACGGAATCGCATACGTTCAAGCGGGAGCAGGTATCGTGATTGATTCGGATCCGGTCTCGGAATATGAGGAATCCCTGTCCAAAGCGAAGGCGCTATGGGCGGCGAAACACATGACGGAGGAAACGACATGATTGTATTAATCGACAACTATGACTCATTTACGTATAACTTGGTGCAATATTTCGGTGAACTCGGTCAAGAACTAGTCGTGTATCGAAACGATGAAGTCACGATTCAAGAGATTGAGGCGCTTGCCCCGAGTTATCTTGTCATTTCGCCGGGACCTTGCACTCCGAATGAGGCGGGAATTAGCGTTGAGGCAATCCAAGCGTTTGCGGGTCGTATCCCGATTTTAGGGGTTTGCCTCGGACATCAGGCGATTGCGCAAGCGTTTGGTGGAGAAGTCGTCCATGCGGAGCGGCTCATGCATGGAAAAACGTCGAAGATTCAACATGACGGAAAATCGATTTTCAAGAAGATTCCGCAACAGTCGGTCGTGACCCGTTATCATTCGTTGGCCGTGGAGCGTTCGTCTCTACCAGAATGTCTAGTGGTCACTGCAGAGACGGAGACTGGAGAAATCATGGCACTCCGTCACCGAACGCTTCCGATCGAAGGGGTGCAATATCACCCTGAAGCGATTTTGACTGAGCACGGGAAGGAAATGATTCGAAACTTTATCGAGGAGTATCGTCATGTGGTATTGGCATAACGGAGAGTTGGTCGAACGAGAGAAGGTGTTGATTCCGGTTGAAGATCACGGCTTCTTGTATGGAATGGGCTTGTTTGAGACGTTCCGTACATATGAATTCGTTCCTTTCCTGTTCGATGCCCACTGGGAGCGCTTGATGAAGAGTCTCGATGAGCTGTGGATCGATTTTCCATACACGAAGGAAGAAATCGGGACGGCGATTCAGCAACTGTGCCGTCAAAACGATGCACCCAACCTTTATATCCGCTTGAACGTGTCGGCAGGAGTTGCGCCCCTCGGTCTCTACGCGGGTCGTTATGAGACACCGAACGTCACCATGATCGTCAAACCGCTATCCTCAGAAGTTGTACCACAGGAGAAACGGGTCGAACCGATCCCGTTTCCGAGAAGTCGTCCTGAAGCGGCTTTTCGATTAAAGTCACATCATTATATGAACAATATCCTTGGAAAACGAACCTTACAAGACCAAGGCGCTGAAGGACTATTTGCGGACGAACATGGATATGTGGTGGAAGGGCTCGTGTCGAACATCTTTTGGGTCGGTCCAGATGATAGGTTATACACGACTCCGCTATCGAGCGGAGCACTCGCAGGTGTGACACGACAATGGGTGATGAAACATTTCTCTGTAATCGAACAACCCGTGACATTTGAAGAATTGACTGCAGCGAAAGAGATTTGGATGACAAATTCAATCCAACAAGTCGCTCCGGTAACGCATTATGGAAATCTGAGATACCCCGGTAAAGACGGGGTACGATTTAACGAAGTTTGGGCGAAACTCGTTCGCTCAATTGGTTAGGAGGCGGAAGCATGACGAAGGTCATGGGTATTTTAAATGTGACCCCGGACTCGTTTTCGGATGGGGGACGGTATACGGCAATCGAGGAGGCTGTACGACATGCGAAACAACTCGTACAAGAAGGTGCCGATGCGATTGATGTCGGTGGAGAATCAACGAGACCTGGCGCGGTACTTGTTTCCGAAGAAGAAGAGATTGAACGTGTCGTCCCGATCATCCGTCGACTGACAAAAGAAATCGATGTTCCGATTTCGATTGATACGTATAAGCCGATGGTGGCGAGAGCGGCAATCGAGGCCGGTGCGACGATTATCAATGACGTATGGGGTTCGAAATGGGGAGACCGCTCGATGGCACGTGTCGCTTTCGAATATGGAGTTACGATCATTTTGATGCACAACCGAACAGATCGGGACTATCGTCATTTCATCGAAGATGTGGTCAGCGATCTACAGGAATCAATCGAGATTGCGCATGCAGCAGGCGTAAAGGATGAGCACATTTGGCTAGATCCGGGCATCGGATTTGCGAAAGACGTGACGCAAAACCTCGAACTCATGAATCATCTTGACGTGATCACACGTCTTGGGTATCCGGTTCTGCTCGGCACGTCGCGTAAGTCGTTTATCGGTCATACGCTCGATTTACCAACAGAGGAGCGTCTCGAAGGAACGATTGCGACAACGTGTCTCGGAATCATGAAAGGGTGCGATTGGGTGCGTGTGCACGACGTCAAAGCGAACGCCCGTGCGGCGAAGATGATGGATGCGATGATTGGAGGGGATAGACATGGATAAAATATTTGTGAACGGGATGCGTTTTTACGGTTATCACGGGGTGTTTGAAGAAGAAAACCGTCTCGGTCAACGGTTTCACGTGGATTTAATGTGTGAACTGGACCTCGCGCCTGCGGGACGTTCGGATGACTTAAACAATGGGGTCAGCTATGCCGGCTTGTATCAGTTGACGGAAGATATTGTGACGGGGGAACCGGTCAATTTGTTAGAAACACTCGGAGAACGCATCACGACAGCCGTGTTGGCGCATAGTGAGTTGATTCAACGTGTGACGGTTAAAGTAATTAAACCGGACCCACCCATCCCGGGACACTATGACTCAGTGGCAATCGAGATGACAAGGGGACGGACGTCATGATTTATATTGCATTAGGCGCCAATATCGGAGATCGGGCTAGACAGTTGTCTGCGGCAATCGATGAGATGGAGCAAGCAGGACTCCACGTCACGAAACAGTCGTCGGTCTATGAGACGGCTCCTGTCGGATATACAGAGCAACCTTCGTTTTTTAATATGGTGGTCGAAGTCGAGAGTCATCAATCCTCGAACGAACTGCTCAAAACGCTTCAACAGATCGAACAACGATTAGGGCGGGAACGTCTATTTAAGAACGGACCGCGTACCATCGACCTTGACATCCTCTTTTATAATGGGGAAGATATACAATCAGAACACTTAACGGTTCCGCATCCGCGCATGCAGGAACGTGCATTTGTTCTTGCCCCGTTAGCGGAAATCGCGCCAGAACTCGTCGTTCAAGGACGGACGGTCGCCTCCTGGCTCGAAGGGTTACCGATGACGGACCGCCAAGATGTCGTCCGGTTACAGTTGCTTACGAATTTGGAGAAATGAAGGATGTGTTGTCTTGACAGGCTTTAAGATTGGAAACATAGAGATTAAAAACCGTGCAGTCCTCGCGCCGATGGCCGGCGTGACCAATCCCGCTTTCCGTTTGATTGCAAAAGAGTTCGGAGCGGGACTCGTCTGTGCCGAAATGGTCAGTGATAAAGGCATCTTGCTCGAGAATGCACGGACGATGCGCATGCTATACGTCGATGAACGAGAGAAACCGCTCAGTTTACAAATTTTCGGCGGTTCGAAAGATACACTCGTCAGAGCGGCGCAGTACGTCGATCAAAACACCAATGCGGATATTATTGATATCAACATGGGTTGTCCCGTACCGAAAGTGACGAAGTGTGACGCAGGGGCGAAGTGGTTACTCGACCCGGATAAAGTGTACGAGATGGTGAATGCCGTCACGAATGTCGTCGAAAAACCGGTTACGGTGAAGATGCGACTCGGTTGGGATGATGAGCATATCTTTATTTTGGATAATGTTAAGGCGGCTCAGACGGGTGGAGCAGCAGCGATTGCCATTCATGGACGTACGCGTGCCCAACAATATGAAGGAACCGCGAATTGGGATTGGATTGGCGAGGCGAAGAAAGTAGCGACCGTCCCGATTATCGGAAACGGGGATATCGCGACCCCGCAGGATGCGAAACGTGTGATTGACCAATATGGTGTGGATGCCGTCATGATTGGACGCGCTGCACTCGGGAATCCGTGGATGCTCTATCAAACGGTCCAGTACCTCGAAACAGGGGAGCTCCCGCCGGAACCAGAGGCGCGTGAGAAAATCGACATCTGCATGCTTCATCTCGACCGGTTGAGTGCAATCAAAGGTGAATTAACAGCCGTACGCGAAATGCGTCAACACGCGGCCTGGTATTTGAAAGGGTTGAAAGGTAGTGGTCCGATTCGTAAGCAAATCAACGAAACGGAATCGCGCGAAGCGTTCGCGGCGGTCCTTTATGGATTTGTGGACCAACTCGAACGACAACTGTCAGAAGTGTGAACTAGTGAAAAGAACTAATTTATGGTAAGCTTGTTTGGCGAAAAAGTGCACCACAACGAATGAACGGCTTCGGCTGTGCTGTTGGCCATCGGGTCGACAGTTTTTTGTTAGAGAGAAACCCAATATGGACAGAGGAGTGAATGGAATAGTGAGCCACGAGTTAGAAATGAATGATCAAATGCAGGTTCGTTTTGAGAAGATGACCGATATGCGTGAGCGCGGTCTCGACCCGTTCGGTCACCGCTTTGATCGTTCTGCACACGCAGGTGAATTACATGAGCAGTATGAATCAATTGAAAAAGAGGCTTTGGCTGAACAAGATGTAGAAGTCACATTGGCTGGACGCATCATGACGAAACGTGGAAAAGGGAAGGTTTTCTTTGCCCACATTCAAGATGTGACAGGTCAAATTCAAATTTACGTTCGCAAAAACGATGTCGGGGATGAGCCGTTTGACTTATTCAAGTCTTCAGACCTCGGTGACATCGTCGGTGTGAAAGGGAAGCTCTTTAAAACGAACGTTGGTGAGCTTTCGATTCACGTGGAAGAGTTTGAATTATTGACGAAGGCGCTTCGCCCGCTTCCGGACAAATACCATGGATTAAAAGACGTGGAACAGCGCTATCGCCAACGCTATCTTGATTTGATTACAAACCAGGACTCGCGTCAGACATTCATTTTGCGTAGCCGCATCATTTCGGAGATTCGCAACTTCTTAAATCAAAAAGGATATTTAGAAGTGGAAACACCGATGTTACACACGATCGCGGGTGGAGCAGCGGCGCGTCCGTTCTTAACGCATCATAATGCGTTGGATATGGAACTTTATATGCGTATTGCCATCGAACTTCACTTGAAACGCTTGATCGTTGGTGGACTCGAGCGCGTGTACGAAATCGGGCGTGTATTCCGTAACGAAGGGATCTCTACACGTCACAACCCTGAATTCACGATGATCGAATTGTATGAAGCCTATGCAGATTACAACGACATCATGGATTTGACGGAAGAATTGGTTGCGCACGTAGCGAAAGAAGTGCTCGGTACAACAGATGTGCAGTATGGTGAAGATACGATCCATCTTGGCATCGGTTGGAAACGTGCACATATGGTCGACCTTGTTAAAGAAGAGACAGGTGTCGATTTCTGGCAACAAATGTCCGATGAAGAAGCACGTGCTCTCGCAAAAGAACACGGTGTAGAAGTACAAGATCATATGACGTTTGGTCATATCGTGAATGAATTCTTCGAGCAGAAAGTAGAAGAAACGTTGCTTCAACCGACATTTGTCACAGGACACCCGGTTGAAGTATCACCATTGGCGAAGAAGAATGAAACAGATCCACGCTTCACGGATCGTTTCGAGTTGTTCATTGTTCGTCGTGAACATGCGAATGCCTTCACGGAGTTGAATGACCCAATCGATCAACGTGAACGCTTTGAAGCACAGTTGCTTGAAAAAGAAGCAGGTAACGATGAGGCACATGAACTCGACAACGATTTCCTTGAGGCACTTGAATATGGTATGCCGCCAACAGGCGGACTTGGAATCGGGATTGACCGCCTCGTCATGTTATTGACGAACGCGCCTTCAATCCGTGACGTTCTTCTTTTCCCAACGATGCGCCATCAACAATAATCAATTTAGTGGCCGGATCATCCGTTAATATGATCCGGCTTCTTTTTTTGTCAGCCTCGAAACGCATAGGTAAGCCGTTAAACAGAAGGAATGCTATAGATAAAAAACTTTTTTAAAAAAACTTTAGAAAAACCCCTTGCGTTAATGAGAGGTGTACGGTAAAGTAATAAACGTTGCCGCTGATGGCAGCGGAAAAGAAATAAAAAAGTGGTTGACAACTGTGTCGATGACTTGTATTATTTTAAGAGTCGCCAAGAGCGGCAGACGAACTTTGAAAACTGAACGATGAGGCAAAAATAAGTTTTACCATTTTTGAATGAAGCGCAAGCTTCGTC
>NZ_JACSJM010000007.1:0-53486 GCF_018617125.1 Exiguobacterium sp. s181 | reverse complement strand
GTAGTTGGGGGATCTCCCCCTGTGAGGATAGGACGTTGCCAGGCAACAACGCAGAGGACGACCGAGCATACGCTCGGTCGTTTTTTTGTTTTAGCGATGCTCTCGACATAGAGGCATCGCTTTTCGTTTGCCTTTTTTTAAATCAATGATAAAATATAGTCAAAAGTCAAAGATGGTCAGAGGGTGGTGGAGATGAGAAATATTTCGGATGTCATCGAACAGTATTTGAAGCAAGTCTTGAAGGAAAGTCAGGCAAATGCGATTGAAATCAAACGTCAAGATATCGCACAACGATTCGAATGTGTCCCATCCCAAATTAATTACGTCATCAACACACGTTTTACCGTCGAAAAAGGATATTTAGTAGAAAGTAAACGTGGCGGTGGCGGATATATTCGTATTCGACGCGTCATTTTACACGAAAAACAAGATGTTCTCTCTAGTTTGATGGATGTCATTCATGAACATCCACGTTTGAACGAACAGCTCGTTGAAAATGTGCTGATTCGATTGGTTGAAGAACAGATGATGCACGAACAAGAGGCGCAGTTGATTTATCATCTCTTATCAGATGAAGCATTGAACTTACAAGTTGACGATCGCTCCTATATTCGACGTCAACAACTACTCGCGCTGATGAAAGTACTTCGTTATCGTAATGGAGGGTAAGTCGTATGCTATGCGAACGTTGTAAACAACGACCGGCTGTCAATGAAGTCGTTGTCATGGAAAAGGACGTGCCCGTAAAAAAACGGCTATGTCGACAATGTACGGTAGAACTTATGACGGGCTATGTCCCGGTCGTAAAGCGTTGCCCAACCTGTCAGATGACGCGCCAAGATTTATTACGTGTACGAAAAGCAGGATGTGCTACGTGTTATACCGTATTTCGTGATGAACTGATTAAAATCACACGTCAATATCAACAAGGACATGATCATCACATCGGTTCGGTCCCTGACCAGTTACGTACACCTCATGAACGAATCGAAGAGCGACTCGAAAAGTTGGCAGGGGAGTTGACCCGCGCTGTCGAACAAGAAGATTATGAACGAGCAGCACGTATTCAAAAAGAAATGAAGCAATTAGAAGGGCAAGGTGATGTCTAATGGAAACGTTCCTAACACATCCACTTGGTCCAAAAATGAAAGAGCGTGCCAAATTGGATGACCTGGTCGTCTCCACAAGAATCCGACTGGCACGTAACGTCAAAGACACTGTGTTTTCGCCGGTCCTCTCTAAAGAAGGAGAACGTCAACTGTGTGATCGTCTCGAAGGGCGGTTACGTGGGTTAAAGGGATTTGAATATCTTCATATGCGTGATTATGATGAAGTCACCCGGCAGGCGTTGATGGAGAAACACTTGATTAGTCCGGCCGTTGCGGCAAACGAAGAAAGTGCAGTCTTTTTAAGTGAAGATGAAACCATCAGTGTGTTGATTAACGAAGAAGATCATTTACGAATTCAGACCTTACTCCCAGGTTATCAAGTGAAAGAGGCGTTTGAAATAGCGAATCAAGTAGACGCATTGTGCGCAGAATCACTCTCCTACGCCTTTGACGAACAGTTAGGCTACTTGACGACATGCCCAAGCAATATCGGAACCGGACTCCGGGCCTCGGTCATGTTACACTTACCGGGACTCACGTTAACGGGTCGAATCAGCCCCATTTTGCGAGAGCTTCGAAAACTTGGCTATACGATTCGAGGTCGTTACGGAGAAGGTAGCGATGCGGCAGGACGGTTGTTCCAGCTTTCAAATCAGCGGACATTGGGCAGTCATGAATCACAGCTGTTAGCTGACTTTATGGAAGTGACAGAACAAGTGATTCAAGCAGAACGTCATGCGCGTGAAGAGCTCATCGCACATCGACAAGAAGAATTAGAGGATCGGTTTTATCGGTCATATGGTATTTTACGATATGCCAAACTTCTTTCTTCTACCGAAGCCATTGAGCGGCTATCTGATTTACATTTAGCGAGTGACCTAGGAATTTTGTCTGATTGGAGTCCGCCGAAGTTTCATGAACTCATCGTTCGGTTACAATCAGGTTTTCTACAAAAACATTTCGGGAAAACATTATCTACGCAAGAACGAGATCGAGAACGAGCGACACTTGTTCGTCGAACGTTAGATCAAGGCTTAGTTTGATCCAACTATAAGGAGGTTATGTCAATGATGTTTGGACGATTTACAGAACGAGCACAACGCGTATTAGCTTTAGCACAAGAGGAAGCCGTACGTCTTGGCCATCATAATATTGGTACAGAACATATTTTATTAGGATTGGTTCGTGAAGGAGAAGGGATTGCGGCAAAAGCGCTCTTCGCCCTCGGATTGACCTCTGAAAAAATCCAACAAGAAGTAGAATCATTGATTGGTCGCGGTTCGGAGAACGGGTCGACGATTCATTACACACCGCGTGCGAAAAAGGTCATTGAGCTCTCGATGGATGAGGCTCGAAAATTGGGACACTCTTACGTCGGAACGGAACACATCCTTCTAGGATTGATTCGCGAAGGAGAAGGGGTCGCGGCACGCGTCCTCAATAACCTTGGAATCAGTTTGACGAAAGCACGTCAACAAGTGTTACAACTTCTCGGGAACACGGAGTCGTCTTCAAATGCTTCGCAACCTGGGGCGAGCGCCGCAACACCAACGCTTGACGGATTGGCACGCGATTTGACACAACAAGCGCGCGAGTCTCGTTTAGATCCGGTCATCGGACGCGCAGGCGAAATTCAACGTGTCATCGAGGTGTTGTCGCGTCGGACGAAGAACAACCCGGTTCTAATTGGGGAACCAGGGGTCGGGAAAACAGCGGTCGTCGAAGGTCTCGCTCAGCAAATCATCAACAACGAGGTACCTGAAACGCTTCGCAACAAACGCGTCATGGTGCTCGATATGGGTACACTCGTCGCAGGTACGAAATATCGTGGTGAATTCGAAGATCGCTTGAAAAAAGTGATGGATGAAATTCGTCAAGCCGGTAACGTCATTCTCTTCATCGATGAGTTGCACACATTGATCGGTGCGGGTGGTGCAGAAGGTGCAATCGATGCGTCGAACATCCTCAAACCGTCATTGGCTCGCGGCGAACTTCAATGTATCGGGGCGACTACACTTGATGAATACCGGAAGTACATCGAAAAAGATGCAGCGCTTGAGCGCCGCTTCCAACCGATTCAAGTGAACGAACCGACAACAGAAGAAGCTGAACAAATCTTACTCGGGTTACGCGATCGCTATGAAGCACACCACCGTGTGACGATTACAGATACGGCGATTCACGAGGCGGTCGTCCTTTCAGACCGTTACATCTCAGATCGTTTCTTGCCGGATAAGGCGATCGACCTCGTCGATGAGGCGGCATCGAAAGTACGACTTCGCTCATTCACGGCACCACCGAATTTGAAAGAGTTGGAATCCCGTCTCGAATCGATTCGTAAAGAGAAAGACTCTGCCGTTCAAAGCCAAGAGTTTGAAAAAGCAGCTTCCCTTCGCGATACGGAACAAAAGTTACGCGATGAGTTAGAAGAGTTGAAAGCAGAGTGGCAGAACAAGCAAGGGAACGAAAAACTTGAAGTGACGAAAGAAGATATCGCTCAAGTTGTTGCGAACTGGACAGGTGTACCGGTCACGAAGATTGCCGAAGAAGAGACAGACCGTCTCCTTAAACTCGAATCGATTCTTCACAACCGTGTCATCGGTCAAGACGATGCGGTGAAATCCATTTCCCGCGCCATCCGTCGCGCCCGGGCCGGATTGAAAGATCCGAAACGTCCAATCGGGTCATTCATCTTCCTCGGACCGACCGGAGTCGGGAAAACAGAGCTCGCCCGTGCAGTTGCCGAAGCGATGTTTGGCGATGAAGATGCCATCATCCGAATCGACATGTCCGAGTACATGGAGAAACATGCGACGAGCCGTCTCGTCGGTTCGCCTCCTGGTTATGTTGGTTACGAAGAAGGCGGTCAATTGACTGAAAAAGTGCGTCGGAAACCGTACTCGGTTATCCTACTCGATGAAATCGAAAAAGCGCACCCAGAAGTATTCAACATCTTGCTTCAAGTGTTAGACGACGGTCGCTTGACGGATTCGAAAGGTCGCACCGTCGACTTCCGAAACACCGTCATCATCATGACGTCTAACGTCGGAGCCGCAGCGCTTCAACGAAACAAATATGTAGGATTCACAGTGGAAGATGATGTGAAACGTGAGTATACAGAAATGAAGGACAAAGTGCTCGAGGAATTGAAGAAAGCGTTCCGACCTGAGTTCTTGAACCGGATTGATGAAATCACAGTATTCCATTCACTTCAAAAAGAGCACATTCAAGAAATCATCAAACTTATGGCAGAGACACTTAAGAAACGTCTCGCCGAGCAAGGTGTTGATTTCAGCTTGACGGATGCGGCACTCGATAAAATTGCCGATGTCGGTTACGATCCGGAATACGGGGCTCGCCCTCTCCGTCGTGCCCTTCAACGGGAAGTGGAGGACCGTCTCTCAGAAGCGATGCTCGGCGGTACAATCGCTAAAGGCAGTAAAGTTGCGCTCGACGTACAAGATGGAGAGTTCGTCGTTCGTAACGAAGGTGTAGTTCAGTAAATCATTCAGCTCCCTCGTCGTTTAGAGGGAGCTTTTTTTAGACAGGAAGGGAACTTATGGCCAAAATTAAAACGAAATACGTCTGCCAATCGTGCGGATATGAATCAGCCAAGTGGATGGGACGCTGTCCGGGTTGTAATGAATGGAATACGCTCGTCGAAGAGTTTGTAGAAGAGAAGAAGGCCAAACGTGGAGCGGCCTTTGTGCATAGTTCATCGCGACAATTGAAACCGGAACGTTTAGCAAACGTCGTCTCACAAGAAGAGACGCGTGTGCATACGAATAGCCGTGAATTTGACCGCGTGCTCGGTGGAGGAATTGTCCCAGGTTCACTCGTCTTAGTCGGAGGGGACCCAGGGATTGGGAAATCAACAATCTTGCTACAGGTCAGCGCTCACTTAGCCCATAGTGGTAAAAAGGTGCTGTACATCTCGGGAGAGGAATCGCTCAAACAGACGAAACTGCGTGCGGAACGGCTCGGCTTACCAACGGATGACTTGTTCGTACTCGCTGAGACGGACATGTTGATGATTGAACGGGTTATTGATGAGGAGCAACCCGGATTTGTCATCATTGACTCGATTCAAACGGTATACATGGATGAGATTCAATCAGCGCCAGGGAGCGTGTCGCAAGTTCGAGAATGTACGGCCGCCCTCATGAAAATTGCGAAAACGCGAGGGATCGCCGTCTTCATCGTCGGTCACGTGACGAAGCAAGGATCGATTGCTGGTCCTCGTTTACTCGAGCATATGGTCGATGCGGTACTTTACTTTGAAGGGGAACGTCATCATACGTTCCGTATTTTACGGGCGGTGAAAAACCGTTTTGGGTCGACGAACGAGATTGGCATTTTCGAGATGAAAGAGAGCGGGCTTGAGGAAGTGCTCAATCCGTCCGAAATATTCTTAGAGGAGCGCACCGCGGGCGTATCAGGCTCGACCGTCGTTGCCTCAATGGAAGGGACACGGACGGTACTCGTGGAACTCCAAGCACTCATCTCTCCGACATCGTTCGGGAACCCGAGACGTATGGCAACGGGCATCGATCAAAACCGAGTCGCGCTTCTCATGGCCGTGCTTGAGAAACGTTCCGGTCTCTTGCTTCAGACGCAGGATGCGTACTTGAAAGCAGCCGGTGGCGTCAAACTGGACGAGCCGGCGATTGACCTTGCGATTTGTATCTCAATCGCCTCGAGTTTCCGCGATCGTCCGACCCGTCCGACGGATGTCTGCATCGGTGAGGTCGGATTGACCGGGGAAGTGCGACGGGTTTCAAGAATCGAGCAACGTGTCGCCGAGGCGGCGAAACTAGGTTTTACACGGGCCATCATCCCGAAAAACAACATGGGGGGATGGACCGCTCCGGCAGGGATTGAAGTCGTCGGGGTCGGGACAGTGGACGAAGCACTCCAGTTGGCGATTCCGTTCTAACGGGTCGCCACTGGCAGTTTTTAACGCTTTGTAACGAACGTGATTGAAAAAATCGTGTTACAATGAAAGTGTTATTTTTTGAAATTTTATTTCATATAGAAGGAGGTGGAATGAGTGAAGATTGCTGTACGAATCGGATTTATTTTGATTGGACTCGTCGTGGGTTGGTTCGGAATCATCGAAGCGACGCTTTTATTAGCAGACCTTGGCATGAATGTGCCGGAGTGGTTAACGATTCCATACGTAGCAAGTTTGATTGGTGGACTTATCTTCTTCATTCTTAGTTTATTCTTAACAGATGGTGTTGTTGCATTTATTCGTTTTGTCGAAGAACGGCTCGTCCGTTTACCCGTAGGGGATATCTTATTTGGTTCGATCGGTCTTATCATTGGGCTCTTGATTGCCTTTTTGATCAGTGTATCGCTTGAAGTCACGAATATCTTCTTACTGAGTAAAATCGTCCCGATTTTTGTCACGGCCCTGTTTGGTTACTTTGGTTTCGCGGTCGGCTATCGGAAGCGTAACGAATGGATCAAACTATTTGTGAAGAGTGAACGGGATAAGCCTGCGGCTGAACCAGTCCAACGCTCGAATGATAAGATTTTAGACACGAGCGTCATCATCGACGGTCGAATCGCGGATATTGCGACGACTGGATTCGTGGAAGGGACATTGATTGTGCCACAATTCGTCATCGGCGAACTGCAATACATCGCCGACTCATCGGATACGTTGAAGCGGAATCGTGGACGTCGTGGACTGGACATTTTGAAGGAACTTCAAGAAAACAAGCGCATCCAGGTTGAGATCTATGATGGAGACTTTGAAGATGTACCGGAAGTCGACATCAAATTGATCAAACTGGCTGAACTGAAAAACGGGATTGTCGTTACGAATGACTACAACTTAAATAAAGTGTGTGAGGTTCGAAATGTACCGGTCTTGAACATCAATGATTTGGCGAACGCTGTCAAACAGATTGTCATTCCTGGTGAAGAGATGGTCGTGACAGTTATTAAAGAAGGAAAAGAACAGAATCAAGGGGTTGCTTACCTTGAGGACGGGACGATGGTCGTCGTGGAGGGCGGACGTAAATTGATTTCGAAGACGCTCCCTGTCGTTGTGACGAGTGTCTTACAAACGTCTGCAGGACGTATGATTTTTGCCCGTCCGGAATAACGGATCAAAAAGAGACGCGAGAGCGCTCTCTTTTTTCACGAAGAGAGGTATTTACATGGTAGCTTATACAGTTGTCATCCCGGCTGCCGGGAGAGGGAAACGGATGGGTGCGGATGCGAATAAGCTCATGCTGACACTCCGTGACAAACCGATTATCGCTTGGACGTTACAGACGTTCGATACCGATCCGTGGTGCGAACGAATTGTGTTAGCCATCCGGCCGGAAGAACGGGACTGGTTCGAGGAGATAACGTCACAGATGAAGACGCCGGTTACATACGTAGCAGGAGGGGAAGAACGACAACAGAGTGTCCATGCAGGACTGAAGGTTGTTGCACCCGATACGATTGTGATGATTCATGACGGTGCCCGTCCGTTTGTGAAACGTGAACAGTTGCATCAAGTGGCTGAAGCGGCACGGCAAGGTGGTGCCATCTTGGCGGTTCCCGTAAAGGACACAGTCAAACAAGTCGAAGATCATCACATCGAACGCACCGTTCCCCGTGAAAACCTGTGGTTGGCGCAAACGCCGCAAGCTTTTCAGGCGAAAGCCATTTTGACGGCACATGAACGAGCGGTCGAACAACAAGTAATGGGCACGGATGATGCCAGTTTGTTCGAGTGGCTCGGTGAATCGGTACAAGTGGTCCTTGGGGACTATCACAACATCAAAATGACGACGCCCGAAGATTTATTGTTCGGCGACGCGATTTTAGCGAAGGAGGAATTACAATGAGAATTGGTCAAGGGTTTGATGTACACGCATTTGCAGAAGGACGTCCGTTAATCTTAGGAGGGATTGAGATTCCACATGAGCGCGGACTGCTCGGTCATTCTGATGCGGACGTGTTACTCCATACCATTGCCGATGCGGCACTTGGAGCAATTGCGGCAGGTGATATCGGAAAGCACTTCCCGGATACGGATCCGGAATTTAAAGATGCGGATTCGAAAGTATTGCTCCGTCACGTCTGGCAGCTCGTGAAAGACCAAGGGTACGTTCTCGGAAATGTAGATGCGACGGTCATGGCACAACGTCCGAAACTTCGTCCTTACATTGATGAGATGCGAGCGGTCATCGCTGAACTTCTTGAAGCGGACATCGAGCAGGTGAACGTGAAAGCGACGACGACGGAGAAATTGGGCTTCACCGGACGCGAAGAAGGAATCGCAGCACAAGCGGTCATCTTACTCAACCGGGCTTGACAGAAATGGTATACTATTTGGGCAGAAGAGAAGAAAGGTGGAACTATTATGAGTGAAGTGCGTGTACGCTATGCGCCTAGTCCGACGGGGCATCTCCATATCGGAAATGCGCGGACTGCGTTGTTTAACTACTTATTTGCTCGCCATGCTGGCGGAAAAATGATTCTTCGGATTGAAGACACTGACCAGAAACGGAATGTGTTGAACGGTGTCGAGAGTCAGATGAAATACTTGGAATGGCTCGGCATCGACTGGGATGAAGGTCCAGGTCGTGACGGAGACTACGGTCCATATTATCAAATGGAGCGTCTTGCGATTTATGAAAAATACGTCAATGAGTTGATGAGCAAAGGCCTTGCTTATAAATGCTACATGACCTCGGAGGAGCTTGAAGCAGAGCGTGAAGCACAAATCGCACGTGGGGAGGCACCACGTTACTCGGGTGCGCACCGTAACCTCACTGTTGAAGAACGTGAAGCGTTTGAAGCGGAAGGGCGTAAACCGTCTATTCGGATTCGTGTGCCGGAAGGCGTGACGTATAAATGGACAGATGTCGTCAAAGGAGACGTCTCGTTTGAATCGAAAGATTTCGGTGACTGGGTCATCGTGAAACAGGACGGCATTCCAACGTACAACTTCGCAGTTGTCGTGGACGACCATTTGATGAAGATCAGTCACGTGTTGCGTGGGGACGACCATATCGCGAACACACCAAAACAGATGATGGTCTATGACGCACTTGGTTGGGACTATCCTGAATTCGGTCACATGACGCTCATCTACAATGACCAACATAAGAAGTTATCAAAACGGGACGAATCGATTATTCAGTTCATCGAACAATATGCGGATCTTGGTTACTTGCCAGCAGCGCTCTTCAACTTCATTTCGCTCCTTGGCTGGTCACCCGTCGGGGAAGAAGAAATCTTCTCAAAAGAAGAGTTCATTGAAATGTTTGATGCGAAACGTTTGTCGAAGAGTCCGGCGGTTTTTGACCAACAAAAACTTTCTTGGATCAACAGTGTATACATGAAGAAGGCCACGCTTGACGAAGTGGTGGCACTCAGTTTACCATTCTTACAAGAAGCAGGACGATTACCCGAGGCGGTATCTGTTGAGGAAGCGGATTGGGCGACAAACTTGATTGCATTGTATAAAGAACAAATGACGCACGGAGCAGAAATCGTCGCGTTGACAGACTTGTTCTTCAAAGATGAAATCGAGTATGACGAGGAAGCGAACGCTGTCCTTTCAGGTGAAACGGTACCTGCTGTTCTTGCAGAGTTCAAACAGCAGCTCGAAGCAATCGAAGACTTCACACCGGAAGCGATTAAAGCGGCGACGAAAGCGACGCAAAAAGCGACCGGTCAAAAAGGGAAGAACTTGTTCATGCCGATCCGTGTCGCTACGACAGGGCAAACACATGGACCGGAACTCCCGAACGCCATTTCGTTAATCGGAAAAGAGCGTGTGGTGAAGCGTCTGACAACTTTATTAGCGTAATAAAGGCATCGATGAGGAAAGTAAGCGGTACGACACGTTGCAGAGACTAGAACCTAGGCTGGGAGTTCTAGATGTGTCCCCCGAAGAAGTGCACCTCGGAGCCGTCTCGGCGATATGTAGTCGAGGCCGTGACTCGGCGTTAACGAGACTTGAGAGGGGAACGCATTTTCCCAAACAGAGTGGAACCGCGCTTACGGCGTCTCTGTGCCTTGGCACAGGGGCGTCTTTGTTTTTGTATAAGAAAAGGAGATATCGATTATGGGATTTTGGAGCAGTGTACGCGAAGACTTGCGGACTGTCCTGGAACTAGACCCTGCCGCTCGTTCGAAAGTAGAAGTGGCACTGACTTACCCAGGCCTTCACGCCATATGGGCACACCGCATCGCGCACGGATTATGGAAACGTAACGTGAAACTGGTGGCCAAATTATTAGCCCAGTTCAGTCGTTGGTTGACCGGGATTGAAATTCATCCGGGGGCAGTCCTTGGGGACCGCGTGTTCATCGATCACGGTTTCGGTGTCGTCATCGGTGAGACGGCGATTATCGGGAATGACGTCACCATCTATCAAGGCGTCACCCTGGGTGGAACGGGGAAAGAGAAAGGGAAGCGTCACCCGACAATCGGGAGTGACGTGCTTATTTCAGCGGGGGCGAAAGTACTTGGGAACATCACGGTCGGCGATTGCGTCAAAATCGGAGCGAGCTCGGTCGTATTGAACGATGTGCCGTCTGATTCGACCGTGGTCGGAATTCCAGGTCGTGTCGTCATCCGAAACGGTAAGCGTGTGAAGCAACATGATCTAGATCATCGTTTCCCAGATCCGGACCGCGAATGCCAAGAACGCTTAGAAGCGGCAGTGGATGAACTACAACAAAAATTAGCAACGCTTGAAAAGCGGATGGAGGAGAAGACACATGATTCAGCTGTACAACAGTCTCACGAATAAAAAAGAACCGTTTGTCCCGATTGTTCCGGGTAAAGTATCGATGTACGTATGCGGTCCGACCGTTTACAACTACATTCATGTTGGAAACGCCCGTCCGGCGATCGCCTTCGATACGGTTCGTCGCTACTTGACGTATCGTGGGTACGAGGTCAAATACGTCTTGAACTTCACAGACGTGGATGACAAGATCATTCGTACGGCGAATGAATTAGGAGAAGACACGGAGACGCTGACGAATCGCTATATAGAGGCATATTTAGCAGATACAGGGGCACTTAACGTTCAACCGGCAGACGTGCATCCGCGTGTTACCGATACGATGGTAGAAATCATCGAATTCATTCGTCAATTAGAGACGGAAGGGTTCGCTTATGAATCAGAAGGAGACGTGTATTTCCGGACGAAGAAGTTTGAGACTTACGGAAAATTGAGCCAGCAATCGATTGAAGATTTGCGGGCCGGGTCACGTGTCGATGTCGGGGAGAAGAAAGAAGACCCGCTCGACTTCGTCTTATGGAAAGCGGCTAAACCGGATGAACCATCATGGGATAGTCCGTGGGGCAAAGGACGTCCGGGCTGGCATATCGAATGCTCGGCGATGGCGAAAAAACATCTCGGGACAACAATTGATATTCACGCGGGCGGTCATGATTTGAAATTCCCACACCACGAGAACGAGATTGCTCAGTCAGAAGCTTGCAACCATGCGAAGTTCGCCAACTATTGGTTGCATAACGGCTTCATTAACATTGAAAATGAGAAGATGTCTAAGTCGCTCGGAAACTTCCTCCTCGTCCATGAGGCGTTGAAAGAAGTCGACCCGATGGTCCTGCGCTTCTTCATGTTGTCTGTACATTATCGTCATCCGATCAACTATAGCCGAGAATTGATTGAACAAGCGGCGAACGGCTGGAGCCGAATCAAGGAAGCCTATCAGAATATTGAATATCGCTTGTCGGTCACAGCTGGACTTGGAGAGGCGAGCGAGTCGATGGAACGGAAGCTTGAATCCATCAAAGCGTCTTTCATCGAATCAATGGATGATGATATCAATACGGCCAACGCCGTGACCGTCCTCTTTGACTTGGCACGGGAAGCGAACATTTATGCGAAGGCCGATCATGTGGCCAAAGCGACGCTAGAACAGGTCCTGTCGCTATTTGATGAATTGACGGGTGTCCTCGGCTTGACGTTGGCAGAAGAAAAAGAACTATTGGATGACGAGATCGACCAATTGATTCAAGAACGGAACGACGCACGGGCGGCACGTAATTTTGCCCGGGCTGACGAGATTCGTGATTTACTAAAAGAACAACACATCCAACTCGAAGACACGGCCCAAGGGGTTCGGTGGAAGCGGTTATGATGCAACCGAAACAAATGAATGCCCTTGCGCTCGCTTACATGGGAGACGTGGTATACGAAATGGCTGTACGGAGACGCCTGCTCGAGAAAGGATTGACGCGCCCGAATGACTTACACCGGGGTGCGGTCCGCTACGTCAATGCACGAGCGCAGGCGAGCGTCGTGACATTTTGGTTAGAGACGGATGCGTTGACAGAAGAGGAACAGGCTGTCGTCAGACGTGGAAAGAATGCGAAATCCGGATCGGTTCCAAAGCGGGTCGATGTGCACACGTATCGTTATTCCACGGCGTTCGAGGCATTGATTGGGTATATCTATTTGACAGAAAGAAGGGATCGTCTTGAAGAACTCATCAAACAAGCGTTCGAACGACTCGAAGCCGAGTCGACCGAAACGACATGACGGAAATCGGGGAGCGGAGAAACGAACGTTTGACCGCCCTCGTGGGGAACGACCAGATCGCGCGCGTCGCCAAAAGGCAGAACGCCCTGACTATAAGGAAGTCGATGTGATGGAGGAAGGGATTGACTTCCTTTACGGTCGTAACCCGGTACTCGAGGCACTGCGAAGTGGTCGGGATATGAATAAAGTATTCATTATGGAAGGTCAGCAAAAGGGACCACTCGCTCAAATTATCGCGATGGCGAACGAAGCATCGGTCCAAGTGTCATTCGTCCCAAAAACGAAACTTGAGAAGATGGCTGGCAGTGAACATCACCAAGGAGTCGTTGCGGCGGTTGCGGCTTATGAATACAAAACAGTCGAAGACATGTTCGCTCTCGCAGCTTCGAAAGATGAGACACCGCTCTTCATTTTACTAGATGAGCTCGAAGACCCGCACAATCTCGGTTCGATTTTACGGACCGCCGATGCTGTTGGCGCACATGGGATCATCATTCCGAAACGTCGCTCGGTCGGTTTGACTCAAACGGTTGCCAAAGCCTCGACCGGGGCCATTGAGCATATTCCGGTGGCGCGTGTGACGAACTTGACACGGACACTTGAAGAGTTGAAGGAAAAAGGATTGTGGGTCGTCGGGACCGATGCGAAAGAAAGTCAGGACTATCGTCGATTGGATGGAAATATGCCACTCGTTGTGGTCATTGGAAGTGAGGGCAAAGGGATGAGCCGACTCGTGCGCGAATCGTGCGACTTCCTTGTTCATTTACCGATGGTCGGTCATGTCACGTCACTCAATGCATCTGTTGCAGCGGCGCTCCTCCTGTATGAGGTGCATCGCTCACGTCATCCATTGGCATGAGTATCCTGAAGCGTGAGCTCCTTCTTGTCGACGGATATAATATCATCGGCGCGTGGCCTCACTTGAGAAGTCTCCGCGACGTAGATTTTGAACAAGCACGTAATCTGTTGATTGAGGCGATGGCAGAATATCAGGCTGTGTCCGGCAAAGAGGTCACCATCGTGTTTGACGCCCATATGCGTTATGGTCGTGAATCCAAAGAGAAGCGGAGTCGGGTCGACGTTGTCTATACGAAAGAGAATGAGACGGCGGACGAATGGATTGAGCGGCGTGCCCATGAATTAGTGGATGACCGGCTCATTACATTATTCGTCGCGACGAACGATTTCACGGAGCAGTGGGTCATCTTTGGTCAAGGCGCATTGCGCGTCCCGGCAACCGAACTGTTGAAAGATTGGAAGCATGCGAAAACATTGATTGAACAACAGCGCGTGTCGCTCGAGAAAGAACAAGCGAATCGGAAGACGATTGATATTCCACCGCATATTCAAGCGAAGTTTGAAGAAATGCGACGTCGCAAATCAAAAGGTGATTGAAATCACGGACGAGTTCATCAAATGGACTCGTCTTTGTTTCGATTTTGACATTTTTTTGCAAAGGAATGTTGTATACTATTAAATATATGAGTTACACAGTATTCAATTGACGGAATTTTTAGAAATTTGTTTGACGCATAGGAGTAGGGAGTCCTATAATGGGACACAACCTTACATAGTTCAGGATCAATCGCCGGGGGGTAACGAGCATGAACGGATGGCCGTACGAACAGTTTGAAAAAATGTCAGACGAAGAGTTGGTCTTATTGGCGCGCAACGAAGGGGATAGCGACGCGCTCGAGTTTTTGATTGAACGATACCGGTATTTTGTGCGGGCGAAGGCACGTTCATACTTTTTGATTGGTGCAGATCACGAGGACATCGTCCAAGAAGGGATGATCGGCCTTTATAAAGGTGTGCGTGATTATAAGGACGAGCGACTTGCGTCATTCAAAAGCTTTGCTGAGATGTGTATCACCCGTCAGATGATCACGGCAATCAAGACGGCGACACGCCAAAAACATATTCCGCTCAATTCATATGTGTCACTCGATAAACCAATTTTTGATGAAGAGTCTGACCGGACGTTGCTCGATGTCATCTTGCCACCACATCCGACTGATCCACAAGAATTGATCGTGACACAGGAAGAACAGACGTTCATGGAAGCGAAGATGGATGAGATCTTGAGTGACCTCGAACGGAAAGTATTGCGTCTTTATTTAGACGGACGTTCTTATCAAGAGATTTCAGACGATCTCGATCGTCATGTCAAATCGATCGATAATGCGTTGCAACGTGTGAAGAAGAAATTCGAGCGTCATGTCGACGTCCGGATGCTCACGAGCTAACCGATTATTGACCGCGTGCCTCCTATGTGATACTTTAAAAGCAGCGCCTTGTCCGTAGACGCCATTTACAGGAGGCGTTTTTTTTTCGCTCTTTTTTAAGAGAGAGTAGTCGAAAGGGGCGCTTATGAATGGCAAAGAAAGTAAGTCTCGCTTGCTCAGAATGCGGGTCTCGAGAGTACTCGACGACAAAAAAAGACGGCGTGTCGACACGGCTTGAAATGAAGAAGTTTTGTCGCCGCTGTAACGCGCATACGCTGCATCGGGAATCAAAGTAACGTAGATTGGCATTCAATGTAGGAGGAAGCTACCATGAACTTTTTGCGCGACGTATGGAAAGAGTTGAAGAAAACGAGTTGGCCGACTCGTAAAGAACTCACGAAATATACCATTACTGTCATCGCGACTGTTGTCGTGATTGGCCTGTTCGTGTTCGGCGTAGATACTGGGGTCAGTTATCTCGTCAATTTATTGATTAACTAAGGAAGAGGTGAAAGCCGTGGAGAAACAATGGTTTGTTGTCCAGACGTACTCAGGTTTTGAGAATAACGTCAAAGAAAACCTAGAACGTCGAATCGGTTCGATGAACATGGAAGATAAAATTTTCCGCGTCCTCGTCCCGACTGAAACGACGCAAGAAGAAGTCACATTGAAGAGTGGCGAGAAGAAAATCAAAGAACGTGAAGTCAAAAGTTTCCCGGGCTATGTGTTCGTAGAGATGGTCATGACTGACGATTCATGGTATGTTGTCCGCAACACGCCAAACGTCACCGGCTTCCTCGGTTCAACGGGTGGTGGGGCAAAACCAATCCCACTCCAACCGGACGAAGTGACAAACGTCTTGTCACAAATGGGACTCATCGAGAAGAAAGATCGTTACAACTATGAACTCGGTGACCTTGTCCGCGTGAAAGAAGGCGCATTTGAGAACTTTGAAGGAACAATCGACGAGATTGAAGCCGACAAAGAGAAGCTCAAAGTCGTGGTCGACATGTTCGGTCGTGAAACAAAAATTGAGCTTGATTTCGAACAAGTTCAGGAAATTAACTAAACCCACTTGCTAATCCGTAAAACGGATGGTACAATCGAAAATGTTTGATGTTGTGCTTTATTTCGGTACAAACTCGACCTAATAGATTGAGTGGGAGGGCGCACAACGTCCAAGAAACCACATTTTAGACTTAAGGAGGTGTGTCTCGTGGCGAAAAAAGTTTCTAAACTCGTTAAACTTCAAATCCCAGCTGGTAAAGCAAACCCAGCTCCACCAGTAGGTCCAGCACTTGGTCAAGCAGGTGTTAACATCATGGGATTCTGTAAAGAGTTCAACGCTCGTACACAAGACCAAGCCGGATTGATTATTCCTGTAGTCATCACGGTATACGAAGATCGTTCGTTTACATTCATTACGAAAACTCCACCAGCTGCAGTTCTCTTGAAGAAAGCTGCTGGTATCGAGAGTGGTTCTGGTGAACCAAACCGTAAGAAAGTAGCAACGGTTAAGCGTGACAAAGTTCGCGAAATCGCTGAACTTAAAATGCCTGACCTTAACGCATCATCTGTAGAAACAGCGATGCTTATGGTTGAAGGTACTGCACGTAGTATGGGTATTGTAATCGAAGACTAATTGCTAGTCTCTGGGGTTGTCGGTGAATACTGCTCACCTTCAATCCCTTCATTATGTGGGAGGAAATTCCGCTAACCACAAGGAGGAAAAGATCATGGGTAAAAAACACCAAGAAGCAGCTAAGCTTGTTGACCGCACGAAGTCATACGACCTCGCTGAAGCTGTCGAGCTCGTTCAAAAAACAGCTACTGCTAAATTCGATGAAACAATCGAAGTTGCTGTCCGTCTCGGCGTAGATCCGAAGAAAGCAGACCAACAAATCCGTGGTGCCGTTGTACTTCCACACGGTACTGGTAAAACACAAAAAGTTCTCGTCTTCGCAAAAGGTGAGAAAGTGAAAGAAGCGGAAGCTGCTGGAGCAGACTACGTTGGCGACGCTGAGTACATCAACAAAATCCAACAAGGATGGTTCGACTTCGATGTAATCGTTGCGACACCTGACATGATGGGTGAAGTTGGTAAACTTGGTCGTGTTCTCGGACCTAAAGGCCTCATGCCTAACCCGAAAACAGGAACAGTTACTTTCGACGTAGAAAAAGCAATCGCGGATATCAAAGCTGGTAAAGTTGAATACCGTGTTGATAAAGCTGGTAACATCCACGTTCCAGTTGGTAAGAAATCATTTGAAGCATCTAAACTCTCTGAGAACATCGAGACAATTCTCGAAACACTCATGAAAGTGAAGCCTGCTACTGCAAAAGGAACTTACCTTAAAAACATCTCGCTTTCATCTACAATGGGTCCTGGGATCCGTGTAGCGACTGCAGATTTCCTTAAGTAATCTTGTTGAAATAAATTGTTGACAACGTGTGACACCGCTGATAAAGTAATACACGTTCAACCGAATATGTTGGATTACCGTAGACAGAAGGTGGACATCGGTCCGTAAACCCTTCCGAGGTGTCTTTGCTCGAACTTGAGCCTGTTGTCACAGGTTTACTTTCAAACAATTACGCCCTCGTATGTCTTCATACGAGGGATTTCTTTTGGAGAGCAGCCTCTCGTCCGGTATAAGAATTGACTAGGAGGTGCAAACACATGGCAAACGAAAAAATCGTAGCTCAGAAATCGGCACTCGTCGATGAAATCGCTGAGAAAATGCAAGCGAGCGTTGGAACAGTTGTTGTTGACTACCGTGGACTTACAGTTGAAGAAGTGACTACACTCCGTAAATCACTCCGTGACGCTGGAATCGAGTTCAAAGTTTACAAGAACGGTCTTCTTCGCCGCGCGGCTACTCAGTCGAACTTCGAAGGTCTTGACGAAGTCTTCACTGGTCCTACAGCAATCGCCTTCTCTAAAGAAGACGTTATTGCTCCAGCGAAGATCTTGAACGACTTCTCGAAAGAGCACAAAGCGCTCGAACTCAAAGGCGGAATCATCGAAGGTAAAGTTTCTTCACTCGAAGAAATCAAAGCCCTTGCAGAACTTCCATCACGCGATGGTCTTCTCTCGATGCTTCTCAGCGTACTTCAAGCTCCAATCCGTGGGCTCGCAGTCGCAACAAATGCAATCGCAGAACAAAAAGAAGAGCAATCAGCTTAATTTTTGTCGCGTAGCGTAACTCAAAAAAACTTTTTCACAACATCAAAGGAGGAAAACCATAATGGCTTTCAACAAAGAGCAATTCATCGAAGACCTCAAATCAATGACGGTTCTCGAACTTAACGAACTCGTAAAAACAATCGAAGAAGAATTCGGCGTATCAGCAGCAGCTCCAGTAGCAGTTGCAGGTGCTGGCGCAGGCGCAGCAGCTGAAGAGAAAACTGAATTCGACGTAATCCTCACAAACGCTGGCGCTGGTAAAATCAACGTCATCAAAGCTGTTCGTGAAATCACAGGTCTCGGCCTTAAAGAAGCAAAAGCACTCGTTGACGGAACTCCAGCTCCAGTCAAAGAGGGCGTTTCTAAAGAAGACGCTGACGCAATCAAAGCTAAGCTTGAAGAAGCTGGCGCATCTGTTGAAGTTAAGTAATTCAACTTCACAACCTATAGAAGCTCGCCATGGCGAGCTTCTTTTATTTCCTTGAAGAATGGGTTAGGAGGTTCAACGCATGGGAGATCATTACTATACGAACGATCCACGTTCGGAAAGTGCCCCAGAGACATGGACGTACGAGTTGCGAGGGAAACAGTATCACTTCACTTCGGACCGCGGTGTGTTCTCGAAAGGGTCGGTCGATTTTGGGTCACGTCTTTTAATTGAAACGTTTGAGATGCCTGATGTGTCGGGACGTATTTTAGATGTAGGCTGCGGCTATGGTCCGATGGGGATCTCGCTTGCCGATGCCTCTGGGCGTGAGGCCTTGCTCATTGATGTGAATGAGCGTGCGCTGGCGCTCTCTGAGCAAAACGCCGCCCGTAATGGAGTGACGGTCGAAACACGGCTTTCTCACGCGTATGACGCGGTGGGGGGAGAACGGTTTGCCGCCATTGTCACCAATCCGCCGATTCGTGCGGGGAAACAAGTCGTCCATACGATCTTGCGTGAAGCACATACGCACCTCGTCGATGGAGGAGCAATTTATGTCGTCATTCAAAAGAAACAAGGAGCACCTTCTGCTAAAAAGTTATTAGAAGAGGTGTTTGGTCAAGTTGAAACGATCGCGAAAGAAAAAGGTTACTTTATTTTCCGGGCAATTCGGTCTTGACAAACGGTGAAGTCTTGTTGACTCGCTATAACGTATATGCTAACATTATAAAATGCCATTGGAATGGAATTCGCTTGAAACTGCCGTGTCTGCCGCTTTTTAGAGACGGAAAACGAGCGACATTCAATGACAATGTTCGATTATTACGCCCGAAAAATTCGCTAAAGAATTGGGGGTCTGAGAGGTGAATCAGTTGACTGGTCAACTTGTTCAGTACGGTCGTCACCGTCAGAGAAGAAGCTTTGCCCGTATCAGTGAGGTATTAGAGCTTCCGAATTTGATTGAAATTCAAACTGCTTCTTATGAGTGGTTCTTGCGTGAAGGATTGAAGGAAATGTTCACAGACATTTCACCGATTTCCGACTTCACAGGAAACCTCGTATTGGAGTTCATCGATTACTCGCTCAGTGAGCCGAAGTATTCTATCGATGAATCGAAGGAGCGCGACGTTACTTATTCTGCGCCACTTCGCGTAAAAGTGCGTCTCCAAAACAAAGAGACAGGTGAGCTCAAAGAACAAGAAGTGTTCATGGGGGATTTCCCACTCATGACAGAATCGGGAACGTTTATCATCAATGGTGCAGAACGCGTCATCGTTTCCCAGCTTGTCCGTTCACCGAGCGTGTACTATAACGCTAAACTCGATAAAAACGGTAAACGTGGATTTGGCGCAACTGTCATTCCGAACCGTGGTGCTTGGCTCGAACTCGAGACAGATGCCAAAGATATCGTTTATGTTCGTATCGACCGTACCCGTAAAATTCCGGTAACGGTGTTGTTGCGTGCCCTCGGATTCGGTACGGACCAAGAAATTATCGACCTTCTCGGGGATGACGAATACCTTCGTAACACCCTTGAAAAAGATAATACGGAGTCTACAGAGAAAGCGTTGATCGAGATTTATGAGCGTCTCCGCCCTGGTGAACCACCAACGGTAGAAAATGCGAAATCTCTTCTCGTATCACGTTTCTTCGACCCGAAACGTTACGACTTAGCGAACGTCGGTCGCTATAAGATGAACAAAAAACTTCATCTTAAGAACCGTTTGTTCGGTCAAAAATTAGCGGAAACGCTCGTGGACCCGGAAACAGGCGAAGTACTCGCCGAAGCTGGAACAATCCTCGACCGCCGCAACTTAGATCGTATCCTCCCGCACTTGGAGAACGGCCTTGGCTATATCGATGCGGAACCAACTGGTGGTGTCGCTGAAGGTGAGCCATTCGGTCTTCAGTCAATCAAAGTCATCTCACCGGATGACCCAGATGGAGAGCGTATCTTGAACATCATCGGAAATGGCAATATCGATCGCAGCGTAAAACATATTACGCCAGCCGATATTATCGCTTCAATCAACTACTTCTTCAACTTACTTCACGAAGTCGGAACAACAGATGACATCGACCACTTAGGAAACCGTCGTCTTCGTTCAGTCGGAGAACTTCTCCAAAACCAATTCCGGATCGGGCTTTCCCGTATGGAACGTGTCGTAAAAGAACGTATGTCGATTCAAGATCAAAATGCGATCACACCACAGGCGCTCATCAACATCCGCCCGGTTATCGCATCACTTAAAGAGTTCTTCGGTAGCTCGCAATTGTCACAGTTCATGGACCAAACGAACCCGCTCGCAGAGCTCACGCACAAGCGTCGTCTCTCTGCACTTGGACCGGGTGGTTTGACACGTGAGCGTGCTGGTTTCGAAGTTCGAGACGTTCACTATTCGCACTACGGTCGGATGTGTCCAATCGAAACACCAGAGGGGCCGAACATCGGACTCATCAACTCACTCTCGTCTTATGCGAAAGTGAACGAGTACGGTTTCATCGAAGCACCATACCGTCGTGTTGACCCAGAAACAGGTCTTGTCACTGGCGACATTCAATATATGACGGCTGACGAGGAAGACCTCTATGTCGTCGCACAGGCAAACATGCCGCTCACAGAAGATGGCCACTTTGCAGACGAACAAGTTCTTTGCCGTTTCCGCGGACAAAACTTGTCAGTCGAGCCAAGCCGAGTGGACTACATGGACGTTTCGCCGAAACAGGTTGTTTCTGCCGCAACGGCATGTATCCCGTTCCTCGAGAACGATGACTCGAACCGTGCCCTCATGGGAGCGAACATGCAACGTCAAGCAGTACCACTCCTTCAACCGGATTCACCGATTGTCGGTACCGGCATGGAATACGTATCTGCGAAAGACTCTGGGGCAGCTATCGTTGCGAAATACCCAGGTGTCGTCGAACGCGTCACAGCGCGTGAAATCTTGATCCGTCGCACGTCTGACGTGAACGGTTCTGAGGTTTCAGGTGACCTTGACCGTTACAAACTTCAAAAATATGTCCGTTCGAACCAAGGGACATGCTATAACCAAAAACCAATCATCGCAGCTGGTGACCGTGTCGAAAAAGGAGAAATCCTTGCAGACGGTCCATCGATGGATATGGGTGAGCTCGCGCTCGGCCGTAACGTCGTCGTTGCCTTCATGACATGGGATGGTTACAACTATGAGGATGCGATCATCATGAGTGAGCGTCTCGTGAAAGATGACGTGTACACGTCGATTCATATCGAAGAGTACGAGTCAGAGTCACGCGACACGAAACTCGGACCAGAGGAAATTACACGTGATATTCCAAACGTCGGAGATGACGCACTTCGTAACTTGGACGATCGTGGAATTATCCGCATCGGAGCTGAAGTCAAGGATGGCGATATCCTCGTCGGTAAAGTAACACCTAAGGGCGTTACAGAATTGACGGCGGAAGAGCGTCTCTTGCACGCAATCTTCGGTGAGAAGGCACGTGAAGTACGTGATACGTCACTTCGTGTACCAAACGGTGGAGACGGAATCATCTTGGATGTCAAAGTGTTCGACCGTGAAAACGGTGACGAGTTGTCTCCAGGCGTCAACCAAATGGTACGTGTCTATATCGTTCAAAAACGTAAGATTCACGAAGGGGATAAGATGGCGGGACGTCACGGTAACAAAGGTGTTATCTCGCGAATCCTCCCTGAAGAAGATATGCCATACATGCCAGACGGTACACCGGTTGACATCATGCTCAACCCGCTTGGGGTACCATCTCGTATGAACATCGGTCAGGTACTTGAACTCCACCTTGGTATGGCAGCGAAGAAGCTCGGTATCAAAGTGGCAACACCTGTATTCGATGGAGCGCGTGAGGAAGACGTATGGGCAACGATTGAAGAGGCTGGTATGGATAAAGATGCGAAAACGCGTCTCTATGACGGTCGTACGGGTGAACCGTTCGATAACCGCGTCTCGGTCGGTGTCATGTACATGATCAAACTCGCGCACATGGTTGATGACAAACTTCACGCTCGTTCGACAGGACCATACTCACTCGTTACGCAACAACCGCTCGGTGGTAAAGCACAGTTCGGTGGTCAGCGCTTCGGGGAGATGGAAGTTTGGGCTCTTGAAGCGTACGGTGCAGCCTACACGCTCCAAGAAATCTTGACAATCAAGTCGGATGACACGGTCGGTCGTGTGAAAGCATATGAGGCCATCGTGAAAGGCGAGAGCGTTCCGAAAGCGGGCGTTCCTGAGTCATTCCGCGTCTTGATCAAAGAGCTTCAAGCGCTCGGTATGGAAGTCAAGATGATGTCAGCGGATGATGAAGAAGTCGAAATGAAAGATGAAGATGACGACAACATCCCGAACGCAACATCGGCGTTAGAACAAGTCGTTCAACCGACTGTTACGGAAGAGGAATAAGGCGAAAAGGGAGGTCGGCCCCTTGGTAGATGTTAATCGATTTGAATATATGAAAATCGGCTTGGCTTCATCAGAGAAGATCCGTTCGTGGTCTTACGGTGAAGTCAAAAAGCCGGAAACGATCAACTATCGTACACTTAAACCAGAGAAGGACGGATTATTCTGTGAACGAATCTTCGGTCCTACGAAAGACTGGGAATGTTACTGTGGGAAATACAAACGTATCCGTTATAAAGGAGTCATTTGTGACCGCTGTGGCGTTGAAGTGACGAAAGCGAAAGTGCGTCGCGAGCGAATGGGCCATATCGAGCTCGCGGCACCAGTTTCGCACATCTGGTACTTCAAAGGGATTCCAAGCCGCATGGGGCTTGTTCTCGACATGTCACCACGTGCGCTTGAAGAAGTCATTTACTTCGCATCTTACGTGGTCACAGAGCCAGGTGATACTCCGCTTGAGAAGAAACAACTTCTCTCGGAAAAAGAATTCCGTCTCTATCGTGAAAAATACGGTAGCGACTTCAAAGCAGACATGGGTGCTGAAGCCATCCGTACACTTCTTCAAGACGTTAATCTTGAAAAAGAAGTAGGCGAGCTTCGTGAAGAGTTGAAAACAGTCCAAGGTCAACGTCGTACACGTGCGATTAAGCGCTTGGAAGTTCTCGATGCATTCTTCACTTCAGGAAACAATCCAGACTGGATGATCCTTGAAGTACTTCCTGTCATCCCACCAGAGCTTCGCCCGATGGTACAGCTTGATGGTGGACGCTTTGCGACATCTGACTTGAACGATTTGTATCGTCGAGTCATCAACCGGAACAACCGTCTCAAACGTTTGCTCGACCTCGGCGCGCCGAACATCATCGTGCAAAACGAGAAGCGTATGCTTCAAGAAGCGGTTGACGCCCTCATCGACAACGGTCGTCGTGGTCGTCCGGTAACAGGTCCTGGTAACCGTCCGCTTAAATCACTTTCACACATGTTGAAAGGGAAACAAGGTCGTTTCCGTCAAAACCTTCTCGGTAAACGGGTCGACTATTCAGGACGTTCGGTTATCGTCGTAGGTCCGAACTTGAAGATGTATCAGTGTGGTCTTCCAAAAGAGATGGCGCTTGAACTCTTCAAACCGTTCGTGATGAAAGAGCTTGTCGGTCGCGGCATCGCTTCAAACATCAAGAACGCCAAACGCAAAATCGAGAAGATGCAACCTGAAATCTGGGGCGTCCTTGAAGAAGTCATTCGTGAGCATCCGGTCCTTTTGAACCGTGCCCCGACACTTCACCGCCTTGGTATTCAAGCATTCGAACCGATTCTTGTTGAAGGTCGTGCGATTCGCCTTCACCCACTCGTATGTACGGCATACAACGCCGACTTCGATGGTGACCAAATGGCCGTCCACGTTCCGCTCTCTGCAGAAGCACAAGCGGAAGCACGTCTTCTCATGCTCGCTGCGCAGAACATCTTGAACCCGAAAGACGGAAAACCAGTTGTTACACCATCGCAGGATATGGTCCTCGGTAACTACTACATCTCACTCGAACGTGAAGATGCCGTCGGTCAAGGGAAAGTGTTCTCGAACGTCAACGAAGCGTTGATTGCTTACCAAAACGGTTATGTCCACTTGCACTCGCGTGTGGCACTTCCGGCGCGTACGCTCAACAACCCAACGTTCACAGACGAACAGAACGAGAAATTGCTCATTACGACAGTTGGTAAGATGATTTTCAACGAAATCTTGCCAAATACGTTCCCATACTTGAACGAGCCGACGATGGAAAACTTACAGGAAGCAACGCCTGACAAGTACTTCATCGACAAAGGGGCGAACGTTGCGGAAGAAATCGCATCACGTCCAATCATCGACCCGTTCAAAAAAGGTTTCCTTGGAAAAGTCATCGCGGAAGTGTTCCAGAAGTTTGAAACGACGGAAACAAGCCGCATGCTTGACCGGATGAAAGATCTTGGCTTCAAGCACTCGACAAAAGCGGGTGTGACGGTTGGGATTGCCGATATCATCGTACTTCCGGATAAACAGGAAATCCTTGATGAAGCACAAAAACAAGTCGACCAAATCATGAAGTCGTTCCGTCGTGGTCTCATCACTGAAGATGAGCGTTACGAGCGCGTTGTCCGTGCTTGGAACGAAGCGAAGGATGAAATTCAATCTCGATTGATGAAATCCCTCAACCGCCTGAACCCAATCTTCATGATGTCTGACTCAGGTGCCCGTGGTAACGCATCGAACTTTACGCAGCTTGCGGGTATGCGTGGGTTGATGGCCGCTCCATCTGGTCGCATCATCGAACTTCCAATCAAATCGTCATTCCGTGAAGGTCTGACGGTTCAAGAGTACTTCATCTCGACTCACGGGGCTCGTAAAGGTCTTGCCGATACAGCCTTGAAGACAGCCGATTCAGGTTACTTGACGCGTCGTCTCGTTGACGTAGCGCAAGATGTCATCATCCGTGAAGAGGATTGTGGAACAGACCGCGGAATCCGTGTTTCTGCACTCCGCGAAGGTACGGAAGAAATCGAAAGCTTGTACGACCGTCTCGTCGGACGTACATCGTTCGAAACGGTCACACACCCTGAAACGGGCGAAGTGTTGATCGATAAGAACGAATTGATCACAGAAGACATCGCGCGCATCATCGTTGATGCGGGTGTTGAAAAAGTTGAAATCCGTACAGCCTTCACATGTAACACGTCACACGGCGTATGTAAGAAGTGTTACGGACGCAACTTGGCAACTGGATCAAATGTTGAAGTCGGGGAAGCCGTCGGTATCATTGCCGCACAATCAATCGGTGAGCCAGGAACGCAGCTTACAATGCGTACCTTCCACACAGGTGGGGTTGCCGGAGACGATATCACACAAGGTCTTCCACGTATCCAAGAGGTATTCGAAGCCCGTAACCCGAAAGGTCAAGCGGTCATCTCGGAAATCTCTGGTACGGTTATCGACTTCACAGAATCGCGTGACAAGCGTGAACTCACGGTCGAAGGATTCAGTGAGACTCGCTCATACACGATTCCATTCGGAGCGCGTCTCCGCGTTCAAATCGGCGACACAGTAGAAGCCGGTGAAGTCTTCACGGAAGGTTCGATCGATCCGAAAGAATTGCTCGCCGTCCGTGGTGTATCTGGTGTTCAGAACTATCTTCTCCAAGAAGTTCAAAAAGTTTACCGGATGCAAGGGGTAGAAATCGGTGATAAGCACGTTGAGGTCATGGTTCGCCAAATGCTTCGTCGTGTCAAAGTTATCGAATCAGGTGACACACCGCTTCTCCCTGGATCACTCGTCGACATCAGCGTCTTCAAAGAAGCGTGTAAAGATGCGATTCGTGATGGAAAACACCCAGCGACTGCGAAACCAGTCCTTCTCGGGATCACGAAAGCCTCACTTGAGACAGATTCGTTCCTCTCAGCGGCTTCGTTCCAAGAAACGACTCGCGTCTTGACAGATGCAGCAATCAAAGGGAAACGTGACTATCTCCTCGGACTCAAAGAGAACGTCATCATCGGTAAACTCGTTCCAGCTGGTACTGGAATGGCCGTCTACCGTGATGTGGAACTCAAAGAAGATGAGGCGCCAGTTGCGCTCGAAGATACAACAGTCGAGTAAAATACGTCTTGACAGCGCAGGTTGGCGGTGCTACTATGATTTAGTGCCGCCAATCGGTTGTTGTCGATGACAACGATGTCCAGCAGTCGGCAAGCTACTTGGACGTCCATCCGAACTTTCTACGGGAAGGTTTGGCTGCTACAATTGCCACTTTCAAGGTATAACTCACGTTTTTGCGAGGTCATGGAATGCCTACGCCTCGTAAAAACGTTTCGTTATGACCTTAAATGAACCACCCGGGTCGGTGGGACTAGAAAATAGCAACATTCAGGAAGGGAGGATCTTCAAAGATGCCTACTATTAACCAGTTAGTCCGTAAAGGACGTAAATCGAAAGTCGTGAAATCTGACTCTCCAGCACTTAACAAAGGTTACAACAGTTTCATCAAGTCACAAACAAACGTGAGCTCACCACAAAAACGTGGTGTTTGTACACGTGTTGGTACAATGACTCCGAAGAAACCGAACTCGGCGCTTCGTAAGTATGCTCGTGTTCGTTTGACTAACCAAATCGAAGTGACTGCGTACATCCCAGGTATTGGCCACAACCTTCAAGAGCACAGCGTTGTTCTTATCCGTGGAGGACGTGTAAAAGACTTACCAGGGGTACGTTACCACATCGTTCGTGGTGCGCTTGACACTGCAGGTGTTGATGGACGTATGCAAGGCCGTTCTAAATACGGTACGAAACGTCCGAAAGCTGCGAAGAAGTAATTCTCGCCAACTAAACTACAATTGAAATTTTGAAAGGAGGGTACTCGGATGCGTAAAAACCGTGCAGAACGTCGTGACGTTATCGCAGATCCGATCTACAACTCGAAATTGGTAACTCGCCTCATTAACCGTGTCATGTTAGACGGTAAAAAAGGTACAGCTCAAACTATCATTTACAACGCATTTGGCATCATCGCTGAACGCTCAGGCAAAGAGCCTATGGAAGTGTTCGAAGAAGCAATGAACAACATCATGCCTGTACTTGAAGTTAAAGCACGCCGTGTAGGTGGGGCTAACTACCAAGTTCCTGTAGAAGTTCGTCCAGAGCGCCGTACAACACTTGGTCTTCGTTACCTCGTGAACTACGCTCGTCTCCGCAACGAAAAAACGATGGAGCAACGTATCGCGAACGAAATCATGGATGCAGCCAACAACACTGGTGCATCTGTTAAGAAACGCGAAGACATGCATAAGATGGCAGAAGCTAACAAAGCGTTTGCTCACTATCGTTGGTAATTTAATCGTAAAGTCCACTCCGCCAAGCATGGCTTAACGGAGTGGCTTTCGGGTATAATCATATCGTGTGCGCGCACACGAAAATCAAACATGCGGAAGGAGAATACCCAGTATGGCAAGAGAATTCTCCCTAAAGAATACTCGTAACATCGGGATCATGGCTCACATCGATGCCGGTAAAACGACAACAACTGAACGTATTCTTTATTACACAGGTCGTATCCATAAAATTGGTGAAACGCACGAAGGTGCTTCACAAATGGACTGGATGGAGCAGGAGCAAGAGCGTGGAATCACGATCACTTCGGCTGCGACAACTGCACAGTGGAATGGCCACCGTGTAAACATCATCGATACACCTGGACACGTAGACTTCACTGTAGAAGTTGAACGTTCACTCCGTGTACTTGATGGTGCGGTTGCTGTACTTGACGCTCAGTCAGGTGTAGAACCACAAACAGAAACTGTATGGCGTCAAGCGACGACATATGGTGTACCACGTGTCGTATTCGTCAACAAGATGGATAAAATCGGCGCAGACTTCTTGTACTCTGTGAAGACGCTCCACGATCGTCTTCAAGCGAACGCTTACGCGATCCAACTCCCAATCGGAGCAGAGGACGATTTCAAAGGGATCATCGATCTCGTTGAAATGAAGACTTACATGTACAACAACGACCTCGGTACTGACATCGAAGTAACAGATGGCTTCCCAGCTGACATGGCTGACCAAGCTGAAGAACTTCGCGGTCAATTGATCGAAGGTGTTGCTGACTTCAACGAAGAGTTGATGATGAAGTACCTTGAAGGTGAAGAGATTTCAATCGATGAATTGAAAGCTGCAATCCGTCAAGCGACACTTAGCGTTGAATTCTACCCTGTACTCGTTGGTTCTGCCTTCAAGAACAAAGGTGTTCAGCTCATGCTTAACGCCGTTGTTGATTACCTCCCATCACCAGTTGATGTAGAGTCAATCAAAGGGATCAACCTCGATACAGAAGAAGAAATCACACGTGAGCCTTCTGACGAAGCTCCATTCTCAGCACTTGCGTTCAAAGTTATGACTGACCCTTACGTCGGTAAATTGACGTTCTTCCGCGTGTACTCTGGTACAGCTGAAGCGGGATCATACGTGAAGAACTCGACTAAAGGGAAGCGTGAGCGTCTCGGTCGTATCCTTCAAATGCACGCAAACAGCCGTGAAGAGATTCCAATGGTATTCGCTGGTGACATCGCCGCTGCTGTTGGTTTCAAAGACACGACTACTGGTGACACGCTTTGCTCTGAGAAAGATAACATCGTTCTCGAGTCAATGACGTTCCCAGAACCAGTTATCTCGGTTGCAATCGAGCCTAAATCGAAAGCAGACCAAGATAAGATGGGTCAAGCTCTTGCGAAACTCGCAGAAGAAGATCCAACATTCCGCACTGAAACAAACCCTGAGACTGGTCAAACGATCATCTCTGGTATGGGTGAGCTTCACCTTGACATCCTCGTTGACCGTATGCGTCGCGAATTCAAAGTAGAAGCTAACGTTGGTGCACCACAAGTTGCTTACCGTGAAACAATCCGTGGCGCTGCGAAGATCGATTCGAAATTCGTTCGTCAGTCTGGTGGACGCGGTCAGTACGGTCACGTTGTCGTAGAATTCGAGCCGAACGAAGAAGGCGCTGGATTCGAGTTCGAGAACAAGATCGTCGGTGGTGTTGTACCACGTGAATACGTCCCTGCTGTTCAAAACGGGATTGAAGAAGCTCTCGAAAACGGTATCCTCGCTGGTTACCCAGTAGTAGACGTTAAAGCTCGTCTCGTATTCGGTTCGTACCACGATGTCGACTCGAACGAGATGGCGTTTAAAGTTGCTGCTTCGATGGCGGTTAAACAACTTAAGGACCAAGCGAAAGCTGTTATCCTTGAGCCAATGATGCGTGTTGAAGTTGTTATCCCAGAAGAATACATGGGTGACATCATGGGTGACGTCACGTCACGCCGTGGACGCGTAGAAGGTATGGAAGCTCGCGGTAACGCACAAGTCGTTAAAGCGATGATTCCACTTTCAGAAATGTTCGGTTACGCAACATCACTTCGTTCACGTACACAAGGACGCGGAACGTACTCGATGCACTTCGATCACTACGAAGAAGTACCGAAATCAATCGCTGAAGAAATCGTCAAAAAAGCGAACGGCTAATAACGGTTGTATCGCTAGATTGATTGTTGTAAGCTAAGGAGGACGTATGTTAAAAGTAGCCTACGTCTTCCTAGTTAAATAAAACTAATCGTTTAATAGAGGAGGAATCTAGAATGGGTAAAGAAAAATTCGACCGTTCTAAGCCGCACGTTAACGTTGGTACAATTGGCCACGTTGACCACGGTAAAACAACTTTGACTGCAGCAATCTCTGCTGTACTTTCACGTGCACAAGGTAAAACAGCTACTAAGTTCGACCAAATCGATGGTGCTCCAGAAGAGCGCGAGCGCGGTATCACAATCGCAACAGCTCACATCGAGTACGAAACTGACAAGCGTCACTACGCACACGTTGACTGCCCAGGACACGCTGACTATGTTAAAAACATGATCACTGGTGCTGCTCAAATGGACGGCGCGATCCTCGTTGTATCTGCAACAGATGGCCCAATGCCACAAACACGTGAGCACATCCTTCTTTCACGTCAAGTAGGTGTTCCTTACATCGTAGTATTCATGAACAAAGTTGACATGGTAGACGACGAAGAGCTTCTCGAACTCGTTGAAATGGAAATCCGTGAACTTCTTTCTGAATACGACTTCCCAGGCGACGACCTCCCTGTAATCAAAGGTTCTGCACTTGGCGCACTTAACGGTGAAGCTCAGTGGGAAGAAAAAGTTATGGAACTCATGAACGCTGTTGATGAGTACATCCCAGAACCAGTTCGTGACACTGAAAAAGACTTCATGATGCCTGTTGAGGACGTATTCTCAATCACTGGTCGTGGTACTGTAGCGACTGGTCGTGTTGAGCGTGGTGTTCTCCGCGTCAACGACGAGATCGAAATCGTTGGTCTTACAGAAGAAACGAAGAAAACTGTATGTACTGGTGTAGAGATGTTCCGTAAGCTTCTTGACTATGCTGAAGCTGGCGACAACATCGGTGCACTTCTCCGTGGTGTATCACGTGACGACATCGAGCGTGGACAAGTACTTGCTAAGCCAGGTTCAATCACACCACACTCTAAATTCAAAGCATCAATCTACGTTCTTTCTAAAGAAGAGGGTGGCCGTCACACGCCATTCTTCGCGAACTACCGTCCGCAGTTCTACTTCCGTACAACTGACGTAACAGGTATCGTTCACCTTCCAGAAGGTACTGAAATGGTAATGCCAGGAGACAACATCGAGTTGACGATCGAATTGATTTCTACAATCGCGATCGAAGACGGTACACGTTTCTCTATCCGTGAGGGTGGCCGTACTGTAGGTGCTGGTTCAGTAACAGAAATCATCGAGTAATCGATTGATTCAACTGAACAACATTAAGCAGTCCGCAATATGCGGGCTGCTTTTTTGTGTTTCTATCACAACATGGTAAGATGAGGCATACGAGAAAGGAGTGGCGTCATGCTGAAGCAACTAGAGACGATTTGTCGCTTGAATGGGATTGAGTATCGCATTGGCGGTTCTGAGCTGTTGAAGCATCATGGCATCGTCGAGGTAACGAATGACATCGATGTTTTTGTTGAACCGGACCAGTTTGAAAAAATCGATCGTGTACTTAGTCGTGCTGGGGAGAAGAAACCATCAGATCCTCACGACGCATACGTAACGACCTACTTTGGAGAGTATATATTCGAGGGAACAGATGTGGACGTCATGTCTAGTTTCCGAATGAAGTGTACCGACGGAATCTATACGCATCCTTTCATTGAACCAGATGGACAATGGATGCACCTAGAAGAGTGGGTCGTCCTTTACACGGTCATCGGACGAAAGGATAAATTAGCGTCATTGCTCCGCTATTTCAAGACGCACAGTGTTAATGAAGGAATTGTTCAAGACTGTTTAAAACGAGCGCCACAATCAGTCATAGAAGGGGTGACAGAGCGTTTTGGAGAGGTGATGAAACGCTAGGTCGAGTTGACATGGGAGTTCGTTTGAAAAATAGTTCAATAAAAGAATGAATTTTTGCTTGCAAAAGCTCGCGAATCTTGTTACATTAGGGAACGTTGAGCAACTCATCAGACAACCAGCAACTTCAAAAATCTAATCTTGCATTCCATGACCAGATTAGATATAATGATTAAGTGTTTGTGCGAGTGGTGAGAGACTTTACAGCAGAAAACGGGTCCAATCGTTGATTTGCAATGATCGGATGCCTCTGCTGACACAAGCACGCTGCGTTGAAGCGGGAGGTTATGACACGCCAGGCAGCATTGCCATGGCCGGTGTGGAAATTTCCGCGGAGAATTGTCTATTTTTAAAGTAGGCGACAAAGGAGGGAAACAAACATGGCAAATGAAAAAATTCGTATTCGTTTAAAAGCATATGACCATCGCGTTCTCGATCAATCAGCTGAGAAGATCGTTGACACTGCGAAGCGTTCAGGTGCAAAGGTATCGGGTCCAATCCCGCTCCCAACTGAAAAATCGGTTTACACGATTCTTCGTGCGGTTCACAAGTACAAAGATGCTCGTGAGCAGTTCGAAATGCGTACACACAAACGCTTGATCGACATCGTAAACCCAACACCGAAAACAGTCGATTCGCTTATGCGTCTCGAGTTACCATCAGGTGTAGACATCGAAATCAAACTTTAATTCTTCATATAGTAGATACTAGCCAGAAGAGACAATTAATTATTAACAGGAGGTGTATCTCATGGCTAAAGGAATCTTAGGAACAAAACTTGGTATGACTCAAATCTTCAACGAAGCAGGCGAAGTTGTACCAGTAACAGTAGTTGCTGTAGAAGGTAACGTCGTTCTTCAACTTAAAACAGTTGACACAGACGGTTACGAAGCAGTTCAACTTGGTTTCGGAGACATCAAAGAATCACGTCAAAACAAACCATCAAAAGGTCACGCTGCGAAAGCAAACGCGACACCTAAGCGCTTCATCAAAGAAGTTCGTACTTCAGTAGAAGGATACGAAATCGGTCAAGAGATTAAGGCAGACATTTTCGCTGCAGGTGAATTAGTAGACGTAACAGGTACATCGAAAGGTAAAGGATTCCAAGGTGCGATCAAGCGTCACGGACAATCACGTGGACCAATGGCTCACGGTTCGCGCTACCACCGTCGTCCTGGTTCGATGGGTCCTGTCGCTCCTAACCGCGTATTTAAAGGGAAACTTCTTCCTGGTCAAATGGGTGGAGAGCGTAAAACAATTCAAAACCTTGAAGTCGTTAAAGTTGATGTGGAACGTGGCCTTCTCCTCGTGAAAGGTGCTATCCCAGGCGCTCGTAAATCGAACGTCATCATCAAATCAGCGGTCAAAGGTAACTAATTAACTGCACGGAAAGGAGGAATTACGAATGCCTAAAGTAGCTTTGCTTAACCAAACAGGTTCACAAGTTGGCGAAATCGAATTGGCAGAAGCCATCTTCGGAATCGAGCCAAACGAATCAGTACTTTACGACGCAATCGTCATGCAACAAGCATCACGCCGTCAAGGTACTCACGATACGAAAGGTCGCTCGGAAGTACGCGGTGGCGGCCGTAAACCATGGAAACAAAAGGGAACTGGTCGTGCGCGCCAAGGTTCTATCCGCTCACCACAATGGGTTGGTGGTGGTACAGTCTTCGGTCCAACACCACGTTCATACTCTTACAAACTTCCTAAGAAGGTTCGTCGTTTAGCACTTCTCTCGGCTCTTTCGTCGAAAGTACAAAACAACGAATTCATCGTCCTCGAAGGCCTTGCTTTCGATGCACCAAAAACAAAAGATATGGCTGCTGTACTCAACAGCTTATCAGTAGAACGTAAGGCTCTTGTAGTCACAGCGGACTACAATGAGACTATCGCTCTCGCAGCTCGTAACATCCCAGGAGTGACTGTGATCGACGCAGCAGGCGTAAACGTTCTTGACCTCGTTGCTAACGACAAAGTCATCTTCACTAAAGATGCGGTTGCGAAGGTAGAGGAGGTGCTTGCATAATGGCTCAAGCATACGATATCATCAAACGTCCGATCATCACTGAGCGTTCAGTTAGCCTCATGGAAGCTAACAAATACGTTTTCGAAATCGACGTAAAAGCGACTAAATCGCAAGTGAAACACGCTATCGAAACAATCTTCAACGTGAAAGTTGCTTCGGTAAACACAATGAACTACAAACCGAAAGCGAAACGTGTCGGTCGTCACTCTGGTTACACAGCTCGTCGTAAAAAAGCGATCGTAACCCTTGCTGAAGGCAACACAATCGACTTCCTCGGTTAATTAACTACCTTAGAAGAAAAGGAGGGAATCCTCGATGGCAATCAAAAAGTTTAAGCCGACCACTAACGGTCGTCGTAACATGACATCTCTCGACTTTGCAGAGATCACAACGAATCGCCCTGAAAAATCGTTAACTGAAAAGCTTTCGAAAAAAGGCGGACGTAACAACCAAGGTCGCTTGACTGTTCGTCACCAAGGTGGCGGTCACAAGCGTAAATACCGTATCATCGATTTCAAACGTAACAAAGATGGCGTTGCAGGACGCGTAGCAACGATCGAATACGATCCAAACCGTTCAGCAAACATCGCACTCATCAACTATGTAGATGGTGAGAAACGTTACATCCTCGCTCCTAAGGGCATCAAAGTAGGCATGGAAATCATGTCTGGTCCTGAAGCGGATATCAAAGTGGGGAACGCTCTTCCACTCGTAAACATCCCTGTCGGTACAACAATCCACAACATCGAGCTTAAGCCTGGTAAAGGCGGTCAGCTAGTTCGTGCGGCTGGTGCATCGGCACAAATCCAAGGACGTGACGGCAAGTACGTCATCGTTCGTCTTCAATCAGGTGAATCACGCTTGTTCCTCGGCACTTGCCGCGCGACAATCGGTTCAGTTGGTAACGAAGAACACGAACTCGTAAACATCGGTAAAGCAGGACGTTCACGTTGGTTAGGCAAACGCCCAACAGTACGTGGTTCTGTAATGAACCCGGTTGATCACCCACACGGTGGTGGTGAAGGTCGTGCGCCAATCGGTCGTTCGGGCCCACTTACTCCTTGGGGTAAACCAGCTCTTGGTCTTAAGACTCGTAAGAAAAACAAATCGAGCGACATGTACATCCTTCGTCGCCGTAAGAAATAATTACTACATGATTCTCGGGCGGTTCGAAAGGGCCGTTCCCGAATCATTCCAAAGGGAGGTTCTAACATGGGTCGCAGCTTGAAAAAAGGTCCATTCGCAGATCACCACTTACTCGCTAAAGTTGACAAACTCAACGAATCTGGTGAGAAGCAAGTCATCAAAACTTGGTCACGTCGCTCGACGATCTTCCCAGAATTCATGGGTCACACGTTCGGTGTGCACGATGGTCGTAAACACGTACCAGTATTCGTGACAGAAGACATGGTTGGTCACAAACTTGGTGAATTCGCTCCAACACGCACTTACAAAGGTCACGGATCAGACAAGAAAACGAAACGGTAATTTGAGGGGAGGTCAAATCCATGCAAGCTAAAGCATCAGCTAATATGGTCCGTCTTGCTCCTCGCAAAGCACGTCTCGTTGTAGACTTAATTCGCGGGAAACAAGTCGGCGAAGCGCTCTCTGTCCTTGCTCACACGAACAAGGCAGCATCGCCAGTCGTTGAAAAAGTATTAAAATCAGCGATTGCTAACGCAGAGCACAACTACGATATGAACATTGAGAACCTCGTTGTAACAGAAGCTTACGTAAACGAAGGTCCAACACTCAAACGCTTCCGCCCACGTGCGATGGGTCGCGCAAGCCGTATTAACAAACGCACAAGCCACATCCACATCGTGGTAACTGAGAAATAAGGAGGGATATGTAGTGGGTCAAAAGGTAAATCCGCACGGTCTTCGCGTTGGTGTTATCAAAGACTGGGATTCGCGTTGGTACGCTGAGAAAGACTACGCTGATCTCCTTCATGAAGACTTCGTTATTCGTGAATACATCGAAAACAAAATGAAGGATGCTAGTGTTTCTAAAGTTGAAATCGAACGCGCTGCAAACCGCGTGAACATTTCGCTTCACACTGCGAAGCCAGGTATGGTAATCGGTAAAGGTGGTTCTGAAATCGAATCACTCCGTAAACACATTACAAAAATCGCTGACGGAAAACGCGTTCACATCAACGTTGTTGAAGTGAAAAACGCTGACGCTGTTGCGAAGCTTGTAGCAGAAAACATTGCTCGTCAATTGGAAGGTCGCGTATCATTCCGTCGTGCAATGAAACAATCTATTCAACGTTCGATGCGTACTGGCATCAAAGGGATCAAAACAGAAGTTTCTGGTCGTCTTGGTGGCGCTGATATCGCTCGTTCAGAGAAGTACTCGGAAGGAACAGTTCCACTTCACACACTCCGTGCCGACATCGACTACGGAACAGCTGAAGCTGACACAACTTACGGTAAAATCGGCGTAAAAGTTTGGTTATACCACGGTGAAGTTCTTCCAACAAAAAACAACACAGCGAAAAACGCTGAATAATAAACACTCTTTCAGGAAGGAGGCAACACACTATGTTGTTACCTAAACGCGTGAAATATCGTCGTGTACACCGTGGTAAAATGCGCGGGAACGCTAAACGCGGCACAACTGTACACTTCGGTGAGTTCGGTCTCCAAGCTCTCGAAGCGAGCTGGATTACAAACCGTCAAATCGAATCAGCACGTATTGCAATGACACGTTATATGAAACGTGGTGGTAAAGTGTGGATCAAAATCTTCCCACACAAGCCGTACACTAAAAAGCCTCTCGAAGTCCGAATGGGTTCGGGTAAAGGTGCTCCAGAAGGCTGGGTAGCTGTAGTTAAGCCTGGCAAAGTAATGTTCGAAATCGCAGGTGTATCTGAGGAAGTGGCACGTGAGGCACTTCGTCTTGCATCGCACAAACTTCCAGTAAAATGTAAGTTCGTGAAACGTGAAGAAAATGGTGGTGATACGAATGAAAGCAACTGATCTCCGTCAATCAACAACTGAAGAGCTCAACGGTAAAGTGGGCGAGTGGAAAGAAGAACTCTTTAACCTTCGCTTCCAACTTGCTACAGGTCAGCTTGAGAATCCTGCTCGTATCCGTGAAGTACGCAAGTCGATTGCGCGTGCTAAAACGATTCTTCGTGAACGCGAACTCGGCATCAACAACGGCTAATTACATCGGATTCTTGAGAGGAGGTAACACTCATGGAACGCAACAACCGTAAAGTGTTCACTGGTCGCGTCGTGTCTGACAAAATGGACAAAACGATCGTCGTCGCAGTAGAAACAAAGGTTCGTCATAAACTTTATGGCAAACGTGTAAACTACACGAAGAAATATAAAGCACACGATGAGAACAACGTCGCTAAAGTGGGCGATATCGTTCGCATCGCGGAAACACGTCCTCTTTCTAAAGACAAACGTTTCCGTCTTGTAACAGTAGTAGAAGAATCAGTAATCATCTAATAACAGTTCGGATTTATTAAACATCCGGAGGGAGGTACACTCGCATGATTCAACAAGAATCTCGCTTGAAAGTAGCAGACAACTCTGGCGCGCGTGAACTGTTGACAATTAAAGTCCTCGGTGGTTCTGGTCGTAAGACTGCAAACATCGGTGACATCATCGTCGCAACGGTAAAACAAGCAACACCAGGTGGCGTTGTTAAAAAAGGTGACGTTGTCAGAGCAGTTGTCGTTCGTACAAAACGCGGCGCTCGTCGTAAAGATGGTTCGTACATCCGTTTCGATGAGAACGCAGCAGTCATTATCAAAGATGACAAGAGCCCACGCGGCACACGGATCTTCGGGCCAGTTGCACGTGAACTTCGTGAAAAAGAATTCATGAAGATCGTTTCGTTGGCACCGGAAGTACTTTAATTTCCAATTTCAATCCTATAAGGAGGTGCGCAAACGATGCATGTTAAAAAAGGCGATACAGTCCAGGTAATGTCTGGTAAAGATAAAGGCAAGCAAGGGGTTATCCTCAAAGCTATGCCAAGCAAAAACCGCGTAGTGGTTGAAGGCGTAAACGTGATGAAAAAACACGCGAAACCTTCACAAGCGAATCCACAAGGCGGGATCCTTGAGATCGAAGCACCAATTCACGTCTCGAACGTAATGCCACTCGACCCTAAAACTGGCAAACCAACTCGTGTTGGTTTCAAAGTAGTCGATGGTAAAAAAGTTCGTGTCGCGAAATCGGGCGAATCACTCGATAAATAAGAAGAACGTGACGAAAGGAGGTCCATTCGACTATGAACCGTTTGCAAGAGAAGTATAAAAGCGACATCGTGAAAGCGATGATGGATAAATTCAACTATGACTCGGTCATGCAAGTACCGAAAGTCGAAAAGATTGTCATCAACATGGGTGTAGGTGACGCTGTTTCGAACTCGAAAGCACTTGATATGGCAGTTGAAGAATTAACAATTCTTTCAGGTCAAAAACCACTCGTAACGAAAGCGAAGAAATCAATCGCTGGTTTCAAACTTCGTGAAGGTATGCCAATCGGTGCGAAGGTTACACTTCGTGGCGAGCGCATGTACGATTTCCTCGACAAATTGGTAACTGTTTCACTTCCACGTGTACGTGACTTCCGCGGTGTATCGAAGAAAGCATTCGACGGACGCGGTAACTACACGCTTGGCGTGAAAGAGCAACTTATTTTCCCTGAGATCGATTACGATAAAGTATCTAAAGTACGCGGTATGGACATCGTTGTTGTTACAACAGCAAACACAGACGAAGAAGCACGTGAATTGCTCACACTTCTCGGTATGCCATTCCAAAAATAATCTAGAGGGAGGTCGACAACATGGCTAAAAAGTCAATGGTGAATCGCGAACTTAAACGCGAGAAACTCGTTGCCCAGTACGCTGAAAAGCGTGCGAAGTTGAAAGCTGAAGGCGATTATATCGGACTCAGCAAATTGCCACGTAACTCGTCACCTGTACGCTTGCACAACCGTTGCAGCATCACAGGTCGTCCGCATGGTTACATGGGTAAATTCGGGATCAGCCGTATCAAGTTCCGTGATCTTGCATACAAAGGTCAAATCCCTGGTGTTAAAAAAGCAAGCTGGTAATCCACTAACAGTGTGAAAGGAGGTACATCGCATGGTAATGACAGACCCTATTGCAGATATGCTTACACGTATCCGTAACGCTAACATGGTTCGCCATGAAAAAATGGAGCTTCCAGCTTCGAACATTAAACGTGAGATCGCTGAAATCCTTAAGCGTGAAGGTTTCATTCGCGATGTTGAATATATCGAGGACGCTAAACAAGGTACACTTCGTCTTTTCCTTAAATATGGAGCAAGCAACGAACGTGTAATCACTGGTCTCAAACGTATTTCGAAACCAGGTCTTCGCGTATACGCAAAAGCTGATGAAGTACCTAAAGTACTCGGAGGACTCGGAATCGCAGTTCTTTCGACATCTAAAGGTCTTATGACTGATAAAGAAGCTCGCCAACAACAAGTCGGCGGCGAAGTGATCGCCTACATCTGGTAAGTCACTTTTCTAACAAGAACGGAGGTGTAATCAATGTCACGTATTGGTAAAAAACCAGTTACGATTCCTGCTGGCGTTACTGTAACAGTTGCTAATGACAACACGGTCACAGTAAAAGGTGCTAAAGGTGAACTTTCGCTTTCAGCTAACCCGGCATTGGAAATCAAAGTTGAAGAGAACGAATTGACGGTTGTTCGTCCAGACGAATCGAAAGAAAGCCGCACAATTCACGGTACGACACGTGCCCTTATTGCCAACATGGTACAAGGTGTGTCGAACGGATTCCAAAAAACACTTGAGATCTCGGGGGTTGGTTACCGTGCTACGAAGCAAGGTAACAAACTCGTCCTCAACCTCGGCTACTCGCACCCAATCGAGTACGTTGCTGAGGAAGGTATCGAAATCGAAGTTCCTTCAAACACGCAAATCATCGTAAAAGGGATTAACAAAGAGCGCGTCGGTCACGTTGCTGCTCAAATCCGCTCGTACCGTGCTCCAGAACCTTACAAAGGTAAAGGTGTTCGTTACTCTGATGAACGTATTCGCCGTAAAGAAGGTAAGACTGGTAAGTAATTCGTCACGAAATGAACGGAAAGGAGTGGCATAAATGATCACAAAGGCAGATAAAAATGCAGTTCGTAAAAAACGTCATGCTCGCGTACGTCGTACGATCACGGGGACAGCAGCTCGTCCACGTTTGAACGTATTCCGCTCGAGCAAGCACATTTACGTTCAACTTATCGATGACGCGGCACAAACAACGCTTGTGTCTGCATCTTCGAAAGATAAAGCTCTCGATCTTACAAATGGCGGTAACGTTGAAGCAGCGAAAGCTGTTGGTAAACTTGCTGCAGAACGTGCACTCGAGAAAGGTATCGACACAGTTGTGTTCGACCGTGGTGGATACCTCTATCATGGCCGCGTCAAAGCTGTTGCAGAAGCAGCTCGTGAAGCAGGTCTTAAATTCTAATAAAAAGGAGGGGACACTCGATGCGCCAGTTAGACGTTAACATGGAACAACTTGAAGAACGCGTTGTTACCGTAAACCGCGTCGCGAAAGTCGTAAAAGGTGGCCGCCGCTTCCGTTTTGCTGCTCTCGTAGTCGTAGGTGACAAAAATGGTCACGTCGGTTTCGGTACAGGTAAGGCACAAGAGGTGCCAGAAGCGATTCGCAAGGCTATTGAAGCCGCTAAGAAAAACATGGTACAAGTACCTATGGTTGGTACAACAATTCCACACGAAATCACAGGAGTATTCGGAGCAGGTCGTGTATTCATGAAACCAGCTTCTGAAGGTACTGGGGTTATCGCTGGTGGTCCAGTTCGTGCGGTGCTCGAACTTGCAGGTGTAGGTGACATCCTTTCGAAATCGTTAGGTTCAAACACACCGATCAACATCGTCCGTGCGACGGTACAGGGCTTGACTGAGCTCAAAAAAGCAGAGGAAGTTGCTAAACTACGTGGTAAAAGCGTAGAAGAACTTCTTAACTAAGGGAGGGAACTAGACATGGCGAAACTCGCAATCACCCTCACACGCAGCACAATTGGTCGTCCGGAAGGTCAGCGTGTTACTGTACGTACACTCGGTCTTCGCAAAATGCATCAAACGGTCGTTGTCCCAGACAACGTCGCGATGCGCGGTATGATCAACAAAGTGTCGCACCTTGTGACTGTAAAAGAAATCAACGAATAATAAAGATTTTAATAAATAAGGAGGTGCCACTATGAAACTCCATGAATTGAAGCCAACTCCAGGTTCACGTCACGAACGTAACCGTGTCGGTCGCGGTATGGCGACTGGTAACGGTAAAACTTCTGGTCGTGGACACAAAGGTCAAAAAGCTCGTTCGGGCGGTGGCGTTCGTCCAGGATTTGAAGGTGGACAAAACCCACTTTACCGTCGTCTTCCAAAACGCGGTTTCAACAACCCAACTCGTAAAGAGTACGCGGTTGTTTCCCTAGACACGCTTAACCGTTTCGAAGCAGGTACTGAAGTTACTCCAGAACTCTTAATCGAGACTGGTGTTGTCAGCTCTGCTAAAGACGGAATCAAGGTCCTTGCTAACGGCAAGCTTGAAACTAAATTGACTGTAAAAGCCAACAAGTTCTCGGGTGCAGCGAAAGAAGCAATCGAAGCAGCTGGCGGTACAGTTGAGGTGATCTGATGTTTCAGACGATCTCCAATATGTGGCGCGTGAAAGATATTCGACAGCGTATTCTCTTCACACTCGCAATCATCATCATTTTCCGCATCGGGGCTCATATCCCGGTGCCGATGGTGAATACGGATGTGTTGCGTTTTGACTCAGGAGGTCTTCTTGACTTCTTGAACTTGTTTGGAGGAAATGCTTTACAGAACTTCTCCTTGTTCGCAATGGGGATCATGCCGTACATTACGGCATCGATCGTTGTGCAACTTTTACAAATGGACGTCGTTCCAAAGTTTGCCGAATGGGCTAAACAAGGAGAGGCGGGCCGTAAAAAGTTAGCGACGGTCACGCGCTATGGGACGATCATCTTAGGCTTTGTCCAAGCGACTTCATTGTCGTTTGGATTTAACCGCCTCTACCCAGGTCTCGTAGATGAGACGTGGGGAACGGCAACTTACTTTGTGATCGCGATTGTACTCACTGCGGGTACAGCGTTCTTGATGTTCCTTGGTGAAATGACAACGGAGAAAGGTGTTGGGAATGGTATTTCCATCATTATCTTCGCCGGTATCGTCGCCGGGTTCCCAAGAATCTTCACGCAGATTTATGAAACAAAACTCCAAAACGCTGGAGATGCATTGTTCATTAATATCGTTTACTTGGTTGTATTGGCACTTGTTATTTTGGCTGTGACGGTTGGGATCATTTATGTTCAACAAGCGGCACGCAAAATTCCAATCCAATATGCAAAACGCACGGCGAACCGTACCCCAGTGGGCGGTCAGTCAACGCACTTGCCAATCAAACTAAACGCAGCAGGTGTTATCCCGGTTATCTTCGCGATTTCCTTCATGGTAACACCACCAACTGTTGCAAGCTTCATTGCTTCGCCGGAGACAACGCAAAAATTACAGACGTACTTTGACACGACGGCGCCAATCGGAATGTCGATTTACGTTGCGTTAATCATTGCGTTTGCCTACTTCTATACATTTATTCAGGTCAACCCTGAGCAAATGGCAGAAAACCTGCAGAAGCAAGGTGGTTATATTCCTGGGATTCGTCCTGGGGCGCAAACAGAACAGTACATCACGAAGTTGCTGTATCGATTGACTTTCTTCGGAGCGATCTTCTTATCGCTCGTGGCGATCATGCCGACAATCTTCATTAAGCTTGCCGGTCTTCCAACTTCCGTTCAAATCGGAGGAACGAGCTTATTGATCGTCATCGGGGTAGCCCTCGAAACGATGAAACAAATCGAAAGTCAACTTGTAAAACGACACTATAAAGGCTTTATCCGTTAAAGCGGAAGGAAGGGTTGACCCTTCCTTCCTGTCGTGTTTACAAGCCCTTCGTGAAAATCAAAACTGGAGGCTAACCGAGATGAATCTAGTACTCATGGGCTTACCGGGTGCTGGGAAAGGGACTCAAGCGGCTAAAATCGTAGAAGAGTACCAAATCCCTCACATTTCGACAGGCGACATGTTTCGTGCGGCAATCAAAGGCGGAACGCCACTCGGTAAAGAAGCCAAGTCATTCATGGATAAAGGCGAACTCGTACCGGACGAGGTAACAATCGGAATCGTACGTGAACGTCTTAGCCAAGATGACACAGAAAAAGGTTTCTTACTCGATGGATTCCCGCGTACTGTTGCTCAAGCAGAGGCACTCGAAAGTTTGCTTAAAGATTTGGGGAAACAGATTGACCACGTCGTCAACATCGATGTGGATGCGGAAATTCTCGTTCCACGCTTGACAGGTCGTTGGATCTGCCCAACGTGTGGTGCGACATATCACGTGATCTTCAACCCACCAAAAGTGGAAGGCATCTGTGATGTGGATGGGTCGGCGCTCATGCAACGTGAAGACGATAAAGAGGAAACGGTTCGCCGTCGCCTTGACGTCAACATCGAGCAATCGAAACCACTCATTGACTTTTACGCTGAAAAAGGGTATCTTCGTACATTGGATGGAGATCGTCCAATCGATGTCGTATATGCCGATGTCAAAGCATTACTCGGTGATACTGAATGATCATCACGAAGACGCCTCGTGAAATTGCGATTATGCGTGAGGCTGGGCAAATTGTTGCTCGAACGCACCAGGTGCTCAAACAGCACATTAAACCAGGAATCACGACGCTTGAGCTCGACCGGATTGCGGAAGATTACATTCGCAGCCAAGGTGCGACGCCATCGTTCAAAGGCTATAACGGTTTTACCGGTAGTGTTTGCGCTTCGGTGAACGAAGAGCTTGTTCATGGCATTCCAGGAAAACGGGTATTGAAAGATGGAGATATTATCTCAATCGACATCGGTGCCTACTATAATGGATACCATGGAGATTCCGCTTGGACTTATCCAGTGGGAACAATCTCAGAAGAGACACAGCGGCTACTTGACGTAACCGAAGAAAGTCTGTATAAAGGATTGGAGCACGCCAAGGCTGGAGGGCGATTGACAGATATTTCGCATGCGATTCAAGCATATGTTGAATCACATGACTTTTCTGTCGTCCGCGAATACGTCGGTCATGGTGTTGGACAAAATTTGCATGAAGAACCGCAAATTCCACACTATGGTCCACCGGGGAAAGGGCCGCGCCTGAAGACTGGGATGACGTTAGCCATTGAACCAATGGTTAATGCTGGTCAACGCTATGTTCGAACACTGGCTGATAACTGGACAGTTGTCACCGTGGACGGTAGCATGTGCGCCCACTTTGAGCACACCATCGCCATCACAGACGATGGATACGAGATTTTAACGAAACTCGATTCCGGTGAATGAGGCTCTATTGTTTCATACTGATCCGTTCTGGATCCTTCTCTCACAGTAGATGGCAATAGATCGTCTGTGCTCCTAAAGATTTTCATATAGAAAGGGGAATAAATGATGGCGAAACAAGATGTCATTGAAGTGGAAGGCACTGTTGTCGAACCACTTCCGAACGCAATGTTTAAAGTGGAGTTAGAAAACGGCCACACGGTGCTCGCGCACGTCTCAGGGAAAATTCGGATGCACTACATTCGGATCCTTCCAGGTGACCGCGTAACTGTTGAGTTGTCTCCATACGACTTGACTCGCGGGCGGATTACGTACCGTTATAAGTAACTCCGATTTTTCCAGGAGGAGGGTATACTCATGAAAGTAAGACCGTCGGTAAAACCGATTTGCGAAAAATGTAAAGTTATTCGCCGTAAGGGTAAAGTAATGGTAATTTGCGAAAACCCGAAACACAAACAAAAACAAGGTTAATTTCAGAGGAGGTGCACACATGGCACGTATTGCTGGTGTAGATATTCCACGCGAAAAACGTATCGTTATTTCGCTCACATACATCTATGGTATTGGTAAAACAAAAGCACAAGAAATTTTGAAGGCTGCTAACGTATCTGAAGAGACACGCACACGCGACCTTACTGAAGATGAACTCAACCGTATCCGTGAAGCAATTGACGGAATCAAAGTTGAAGGTGACCTTCGTCGTGAAGTTTCACTTAACATCAAACGTTTGATCGAGATCGGCGCATACCGCGGTATCCGTCATCGCCGTAGTCTCCCTGTTCGCGGTCAAAACACGAAGAACAACTCGCGTACTCGTAAAGGCCCACGCCGTACAGTAGCGAACAAGAAGAAGTAAAGGAGGGAATTGAACAATGGCGAAACGTAAGCAAAACGTACGTTCTAAACGTAAAGTTAAAAAACATGTTGAAGTCGGTGTGGTACACATCCGTTCTACATTCAACAACACAATTATCACAATCACTGATACGCAAGGTAATGCGATCTCATGGGCTACTTCTGGTAACCTTGGATTTAAAGGATCACGTAAATCGACTCCGTTCGCAGCGCAAATGGCTGCTGAAACTGCAGCGAAAGTTGCAATGGACAACGGTATGCGTACAGTAGAAGTTAACGTTAAAGGTCCTGGTGCTGGACGTGAAGCGGCTATCCGTGCGCTCCAAGCTACTGGTCTCGAAGTTACTGCAATCCGTGACGTAACTCCAGTTCCGCACAACGGTTGCCGCCCTCCAAAACGTCGCCGCGTATAATCGCTTGAGCGTGTGAGGGGTTTACCTAGCACGACAGCTTATACTTTAGCAGCTCAAACTGCACGGCAGGATATACTCAAGGAGGGGTTCAGATGATCGAGATTGAAAAACCAAAGATCGAAACGGTCGAAATCAGCGAGGACGCTACGTTTGGTAAATTCGTAGTAGAACCGCTTGAACGTGGATATGGCACTACTCTCGGTAACTCACTACGTCGAATTCTATTGTCATCGCTCCCAGGTGCAGCGGTAACAGCGGTTCAAATCGATGGCGTGCTTCACGAGTTCTCTACGATTGACGGTGTTGTCGAAGACGTCACTCAAATCGTACTCAACCTCAAGAAGTTGGCACTTAAAGTGTACTCGGAAGAAGAGAAAACGCTTGAGATTAACGTTTCAAGTGCCGGTGCTGTCACTGCGGCAGACATTACCCATGATAGCGACGTTGAAATCTTGAATCCTGAGCTCCACATCGCGACTCTCGCTGACAATGCGACGCTTCGCATGCGTTTGACTGCTCGCCGTGGTCGTGGTTACGTCCAGGCAGAAGATAACAAACGTGATGATATGCCGATTGGGGTCATTCCAATCGATTCGATCTATACACCGATTCAACGCGTGAACTACGAAGTAGATAAAACACGTGTCGGTCAAGACGCTAGCTTTGATAAGCTTTTGTTAGACGTGTGGACAGATGGTTCAATTCGTCCGGAAGAAGCTGTATCATTAGGGGCTAAAATTTTGACTGAACACTTGAACATCTTCGTTGGTTTGACAGATGAGGCTCTCAACGCAGAAATTATGGTCGAGAAAGAAGAAGACCAAAAAGAAAAAGTACTCGAAATGACGATTGAAGAACTCGATCTCTCAGTTCGTTCGTACAACTGCTTGAAGCGCGCTGGCATCAACACTGTTCAAGAACTCGCAAACAAATCAGAGGAAGAGATGATGAAAGTTCGTAACCTCGGACGTAAATCACTCGAAGAAGTTCAACACAAGTTGGACGAACTCGGTTTGGGCTTGCGTAAAGAAGACTAAGTTCAACCGAAGGAGGGAAATGTAATGGCTTATTCGAAACTTGGCCGTACAAGCTCGCAACGCAAGGCGCTTTTGCGTGATCTTGCAACTGACCTAATCATCAACGAGCGCATTCAAACAACTGAACAAAAAGCGAAAGAACTTCGCCCAGTCGTTGAAAAATTGATCACTCTTGGGAAACGTGGCGATCTTCATGCCCGTCGTCAAGTAGCTTCATTCGTTCGCAAGGAGAACGCTGGAGAAAAAGACGCAATCCAAAAATTGTTCGAAGACGTGGCACCACGCTACGCTGAACGTCAAGGTGGATACACGCGCATCATGAAAGTCGGCCCACGCCGCGGTGATGGTGCAGAAGTTGTAATCATCGAACTCGTCTAATTCATTAGGCAGTCAACAGGGCATGCGGTGACGTATTGCCCTGTTTCCACATCAGAAAGGAGTCGACCTATGGAATCACAAATTATGGTACGGGATGTTGTATTTCATTACCCTGGACAGTCTGAGCCGGCGCTTAACAGCCTATCGCTCGATGTATATAAAGGGGAATGGCTTGCGATTGTCGGCCATAATGGTTCTGGCAAGTCGACACTGACGAAGTTGTGGAACGGACTTCTCATTCCTGAACAGGGGGAAGTTCGCGTCGAGACACTCGATCCGTCGAACGCCGCAGACGTGTGGGACGTTCGAACGCGGATCGGGGTCGTCTTTCAAAATCCCGACAATCAATTTGTCGGGGCGACCGTGCGCGATGATGTGGCATTTTCTCTCGAAAACATGGGACTTCCACGTCAAGAAATGGTTCGTCGAATTGATGACAGTCTAGCGCGCGTTGGATTATCGGAACTAGCGGACCGTGAACCGCATCAGTTATCCGGTGGACAAAAGCAGCGCGTTGCGATAGCTGCGGCTCTCGCAATGCGCCCGCGTGTCCTCGTGCTCGATGAAGCGACCTCCATGCTCGACCCGATTGGGCGACAAGAGGTATTACAAACGGTACGACAGCTCGTCTCGGAAGGGATGACCGTTGTCGCCATTACACACGAGCTCGACGAAGTGTTGTTTGCTGACCGTATCATTGCATTGTCGAAAGGCAAGATTGCGATGACCGGCACACCTGAAGACGTGTTTCAACATCCAGATACGCTTCGTGACATTCAACTAGATGTCCCGTTTATCGTTCGGATGCAACTCGAACTGAAGGCACGTGGCATTCCACTCGATCGTCTGATGCTACAACATTCGGAGTTGGTGAACCATCTATGCCGATACGCATTGAAGAAGTAACATATCAATACCAAATGAATACTCCGTTTGAACGAACCGCGCTGCGCGATGTGAATGTAACCATTCCGTCGGGAGCGCTTGTTGCGTTTCTTGGGCATACTGGCTCAGGGAAATCGACACTCGTTCAACATATGAACGGCTTATTGCGCCCGACTGACGGACGTGTGGTGGTCGATGATATTACTGTCACCCCGATTCGGACGCGTCGTGACAAGAAACAGAATCTTTTACCGCTTCGGCGTCGCGTTGGGCTCGTCTTTCAATATCCAGAGCACCAATTGTTTGAAGAGACGGTCGAACGCGACGTCATGTTCGGTCCGCGCAACTTTGGCGCGACAGATGCCGAAGCGAAAGAGCGAGCCCACGAGGCCCTTCGTCTCGTCGGCTTGGATGAAACGTTATGGGACCGTTCGCCGTTTGATCTTTCAGGAGGGCAGATGCGCCGTGTCGCGATTGCAGGTGTTTTAGCGAGCCGGCCTGATGTGCTCATTGTCGATGAACCGACAGCGGGTCTCGACCCAATTGGGAGACGAGACATGCTCGCCTTATTCAAACGTTTACGAGAAGAGTTGAACCTTACGTTGATCCTTGTCTCGCATGACATGGATGATGTACTCGCCTATGCGGAGCGCGTCATCGTGATGGAGCGTGGTCAGGTGGCGTTTGATGGGGACCCGTTTGAATTGTTCCAAGACGAGGTACTGGTGCGACGTCTCCAGCTCGACATCCCGCACGTCTTACGATTCGCTCGTGACATGGCACCGGTTCTTGGAGAAACGTCCATTCCGCTCGTACGAACCGAGAGCGAGCTGGCGGATTGGGTGGCGGAACGGCTGAAAGGGGGAGCGACATGATTATCGGTCAATATATACCTGGACATTCGTGGCTTCATTCCCTTGATGCGCGTGCCAAGACGCTCTTCATTTTAGGATTCATCCCGGTTGTTTTTTTAGCTGACAACTTATGGACGAATTTGTTTTTACTCGCGTTCACGTTGTTTGCGGTCAAACTGTCACAGTTATCGTGGCGCTATTTATGGAACGGTCTTCGTATGATCTTATTTTTGATCGTCTTCACGTTGATCTTACAACTGTTATTCAATCGAGACGGGACACTTCTATTCGAATTAGGACCGATTGCGATTTATTCGGAAGGAATTCGAATGGGGCTGATTGTCTCGCTTCGCTTCTTTTATCTCGTCATGTTGACGACACTCGTGACGTTAACGACGACACCGATGGAATTGACCGATTCGATTGAAGCGGGGCTACGGCCATTCGAACGGATTCGTGTGCCGGCCCATGAAATTGCGTTGATGCTTTCCATTTCACTCCGTTTCCTACCGACGCTTGCGGATGAGACGGACCGGATTATGAAAGCTCAGCAGGCGCGTGGGGTCGATTTGATGAGTGGACCTTGGAAATCCCGTCTAAAAGGGGTTATCCCTCTTTTGATTCCATTGTTCATTTCTGCGTTTAAGCGTGCTGAGGACCTCGCTACGGCTATGGAAGCCCGTGGTTACCGAGGAGGAGAAGGGCGGACGAGGTTGCGTGAAATGGAGTGGCAAATGCGTGACACAGCCGTATTACTCATCTTTATCGCGTTGACGCTCATTTTGTTTGGATTGAGAGGGATTGGATGAGACGAATTAAACTGATTGTCGCCTATGATGGGACACATTATGCGGGATATCAAGTGCAGCCGAATGGCAATACCATTCAAGCGGAGATTGAATCTGTCTTGGCACGTATGCATCGTCATCCGGTGAAAATCGTCGCCTCAGGTCGTACAGACGCTCGCGTCCATGCGTTAGGACAGGTGATTCACTTTGACACGTCGTTAGAGATGCCTGCTGAGCGCTTCGTCAAAGCGTTAAACGCCATGCTACCAGACGATATCCTCGTTAAACAGGCGGAAGAAATAGACGATACGTTCCACGCACGTTACGGTGCGAAGCGAAAAGAGTATCGCTACCATATCCGTCAGACCGAGGATCCGTTTCGTCGGCACTATGCTGCGACCGTGACGTATAAGCTGAGCCTTGAGGCGATGCGTCAAGCGATGGAGCGGTTGATTGGGACCCACGACTTTACGTCGTTCTCTGTGACAAAGGCAGAAGTCGAAGATCGGGTCCGTACTATCTATGAAGCAGAAGTGCTCGAAATGGGAGACGAGATCATATTCCGTTTCGTTGGATCAGGTTTTCTATACAACCAAGTCCGTATCATGGTAGGGACGGTCATCGAGGTAGGGAGAGGCAAGTATCAGCCCGCAGATATCACACAAATGCTAGAGGCGAAGGACCGCCGTGTAGCGGGGATTACCGCCCCCCCACACGGTTTGTATTTGTGGAATGTGAATTATGAAAAAGTAGATTGACATTCCCCTTATAAAATCGTATTATATTCATTGGCATTTCATTTTCAAATTTAGAGATGAACCACAATCTTAGCCCCGTAAACTAGGATTATGATAAAGCATCAAAAAATTAAGTGAACAGACATTTCTAGGAGGTATTCCACATGCGCACAACATTCATGGCTAAAGCATCTGAAGTAGAACGCAAATGGCTCCTTATCGACGCAGAAGGCAAAACACTTGGTCGTTTGACTAGTGAAGTAGCTTCACTTCTTCGCGGTAAGCACAAGCCGACTTTCACACCACACGTTGATTGCGGAGACCACGTCATCATCATCAACGCTGAGAAAATCAAATTGACTGGTAACAAATTGAATGACAAGATCTACTACCGTCATTCAGGTCATCCAGGCGGTTTGAAATCACAAACTGCAAAAGAGCTTCTCGCAAAACGTCCAGAGCGTATGCTTGAACTCGCGATCAAAGGGATGCTTCCAAAAGGATCACTCGGTCGTCAACAATTCAACAAACTCCACGTTTACGCTGGAGCTGAACACAAGCACGAAGCACAAAAACCAGAAGTTTACGAACTTCGCGGTTAATCGAGACACAGGGAGGAACTAAACGATGGCAGATGTACGTTACTACGGAACAGGCCGCCGCAAACACTCGGTGGCTCGCGTTCACCTCGTTGCAGGTGACGGTAAAGTTGTTGTAAATGGCCGCGATATCTCAGAATACTTCGGTCATGAGACTTTGATCATGATGGCTAAATCACCACTCGTATTGACTGAAACAGAAGGTAAATACGATGTAATCGTTAACGTTAACGGTGGTGGATATACTGGACAAGCTGGAGCAATTCGCCACGGCGTATCACGTGCGCTTCTTCAAGCGGACCCAGAATTCCGTCCAAGCCTCAAAGAAAAAGGCTTCTTAACTCGTGACGCTCGTATGAAAGAACGTAAAAAATACGGTCTTAAAGCAGCACGTCGCGCACCACAATTCTCGAAGCGTTAATCTTCGTGATGTGGTTCGAACTCTCCATCCTTTCGGGTGGAGAGTTTTTTGTTTGAAATAGTCGATTCCGAATCCGTCAAGAAAACGCTTTTTTTGATATACTGATATCGAAACAGTTAGAAGGGGGAAGCAATATGCTTACAGTAGAGCAAGTACGCGAGGAATTGGCGGGGCTTGTTGATCCGACGATCAACCGAACGCTTGGAGATACAGCAGGAGTAAAAGACATTCGAATCAAAGAAGACTATGTCAGTGTAAAAGTGGCACTCGGTCAAACTGGGAGCGGGGAACAGCTTCAGTTACAACAAGAAATCGTCACGTTGCTCAAGGGGAAAGGCTTTAAGACGGTCGGGCTTCGCTTTGAGGCATTGAATGATGAAAGTTTGAAAGAGGCGACGAAACCGGCAATCCTCCGTGAAAACTCAGGGACGACCTTTATCGCCATCGCTTCTGGTAAGGGTGGCGTAGGAAAATCGACAGTATCCGTCAACTTGGCTGTCGCGCTTGCGCGAGCGGGTAAAAAGGTCGGGTTGATTGATGCGGATATTTACGGCTTCAGTGTTCCAGATATGCTCGGCATCGAGGAACGACCGGTTGTTCGCGGCGAGAAGATCATTCCAGTCGAGCGTTTTGGCGTGAAAGTCATCTCGATGGGATTCTTCGTGGAAGACAATGCGCCGGTCATCTGGCGTGGACCGATGCTCGGGAAAATGTTAAATAACTTCTTTAATGACGTCGAGTGGGGCGATCTTGACTATCTCTTGCTCGACTTACCGCCGGGAACGGGGGATGTCGCGCTCGATATCCATTCGATGCTCCCATCATGTCAGGAATTGATTGTCACGACACCTCATGCGACAGCAGCATTCGTTGCGGCTCGTGCCGGAGCGATGGCAATCAAAACGAACCACAAACTATTAGGTATCATTGAAAACATGGCTTATTTCGAAAGTAAGCTAACTGGTGAAAAAGAATACGTATTCGGTTACGGTGGTGGAGAAAAGCTTTCAGAAGCATTGAAGAGTAAGCTACTTGCTCAAATCCCGCTCGGCCAACCGTACGACAATGAAGAGGACTTTGCACCTTCTGTCTATCGGGATGGACATCCGTTCGAGCATACGTATGATGAGTTGGCGCAAGCAGTCATTAAACAAATAGAAGGGTGAATCGGTGAGAGATGAAAGTACAAGGTTTTTTACGTTTGTTTTGGACAACGCTCGTATTCGGGACGTTGTTCGGGTTCCTGATGAATTTATTGGCGAACCCGGGTTATTTGGTCAGTCAGTCCTGGGAGGCAATTGTCACGGCGCTTAGTTATTCGAGTACATGGACGGGAATCAGCATGATGGGTTTCTTTGCCTATTTGATTATTCATCGAGTCGGACTCGACTTGTTTAGAGGGCCACGTCTATGGAATCGCGTTCAAGTGTTACTAATCGCTTTTGCGATTTTTGATGCCGTCTACTTACGGATGCTCGCATTCGGTAATGATCACATGTGGCGTTATATCGGTGAGATGCTTGTGTTACTCATTGTCGCTTGGGTCGTTGCTGCGAGTAAGGCGAAACAAACAAATAGGAGTGCTTTCATCCCGACACTTTTCTTAATGACTGTCATTACGTTAATTGAATGGATTCCAGCTCTGCAAACAACGGACGAGATTCCATTGCTCTGGCCGGCACTAGCCACATTGGTGTTTGCGAACGCTTATCAGGTATTAATGCTTCATCGCTTCCAACAGACAGGACAAGCGGTTCAAGTCGATTCACCCGAAGTTAGAAAGAAAAAAATGAAGAAACAGATGTCGTCTAAATCATCGTAAAAAGTAAATGGTTGTGTGGATAATCCGAAGTGTTTCGGGTGATTCGCCAACCATTTTTTATTCATTTCAACAAAACAAAGAAAAATTAAAGTTTTTTTAGAAAAATAGTTGACGGTTTTTTAGGATGCTGATATATTAATAAACGTCGCTGATGTTGTTCACGAAACAAACTTCAGGAAGCGAAAAAAATAATAAAAAGTGGTTGACTTTAATAAGTCAAATCGCTATTATTAAAAAGTCGCTAACACGACAACGATTGGTCTTTGAAAACTGAACGATGAGGCAAAAATAAGTTTTACCATTTTTGAATGAAGCGCAAGCTTCGTCAATTTAAGAGCTATATCAAATTC